>JAGNEZ010000061.1 GCA_018003015.1 Phycisphaerae bacterium
GGCGACAACGTGCGATACATTCGTCGAATCCGTTCGATCACTGTTGCATCCTGCATCCACCCAATATCGGAACAACGCGATCGAACCTATCAACAATTGTTCAGGTTATTCTTTTGCGGGCCCTAAGGCCCTTGCTTGGTGTGCGCCGGCAGACAGGAGAAGGCCCATGAGAAGCCAACGATTCTCGTATGTCCTCGGGATACTGCTGGCCTGGTCGACCGGAACAGTTAAAGAAGTCTTGGCAACTATATGGAATCCTCAGTCGAGCGGCACGACGATGACCGAGCACGTCTACCGCACAGACGCCGACCACCGCAAGATCATCTGGGCAGAACACGCTGGCTTCACCATGGCCGTCGATGACGACGACGTCTACGACAACTGGACGAGCGCGGATGACGCCCCGCAGGTACGCATGAGCCTGAGCGGAGATCTCAATCATCTTCGTGCGACGGACTTCGCCGTCACCGTCCGAACCAGACTCAGTGTTGACTACGGCACCCGATTTCACGCCGGACTGTGCATCGCGTTCGGTGCCAACGACTTGCTGGTCTTCGGACCGCACGGGGCCACCGACCTTCGCCTCCGGCGGCCTGGCGGCATCGACCATACGGTCACATTTTCAAGTCGCACTGCCTATCTGAAGATCAAACGCTCCGGAACGGTCTATGCCGCGTGGTACAGCTCGGACGGCGCCAACTGGACGCTCGCCACCACGACCACCATCACCGCCACACCGCTGCACATCGGCACCATTCTGAAGACCTGGTCCACCCCCCACAGCGAGACCGTCGGATTCCAGTATTTCGACATCACCCACGTCGACAATGAGCCCACCGGAGGCATCTACAGCAACAACGTGAGATACGGCGATACCGATGCCACCGCCGTTCACTTCGTGTACGACCTCTCCGGCATCGACATCATGCTCCGCATCTTCAAGCGCAAGGCGGCCGGCAATACCGCCGACCCCAACAACACCAAACTCTACGTGATTCACGGCTCGGATAAGACCGCGACCCTCCAATATGACTCCTGGTTGAACTACGACCGGATCTGCGATGACCTCACCGGCACCGGATTCACGTACAACCAGACCAACACTCTGGTGGTCGCTCCCAGATTCCTGCGAACCGGTCACCCCTACCCCGACCGCCTCAGCTTCTCCTACCAGGAACTCAACGGCGAGGAAGACTGGATCCTGCTGGATGTCCACGAAAACTTCGTGCGCGAGCGTTTTCCCGCCACCGCGGCCTCGACAGACAACAAGTTCTACATCGTCGGCCACTCGGGCGGCGGGCAATTCGTCGCCCGCTTCCTGATGGGACACGCCAACAAGATCTACCGGGCCGCCCCTTCAAGCCCGGCCGGAACCGTCTGCCCTACCACGAGCTACAACTGGCCATATGGCACCCATCTGCCGTCGGACTTCCAGGGCAGCAACCCGCGGTTCACCGTGAGTCTGTCGGGGGCCTACGCTCTGCCCGTCGGCATGGTCATGGGCGAGAATGACAACATCATCGATCGCGGCGAAGAGCTTTCTTCGACCTCACCCCCCGACAGCGACCACTACGATCCGTTCATCCTCGCCTACTCGCGCAAGGACGGGGCCATGAAATGGGCCCGCCAGATGCATCGCGCCAGCGGCGGAACGTCTCACGTCACCGTGTATATCCGCCCCGACAGCGGGCACGGCTTCGCGGCCAACAAGCGCGAAACGGCGCTGCTCTTTCTCTTCGGCACCGCCGCCGATCTCACGACCATCGGCAACTGGCGGTATTCGTTCGAACTCGACGGACAGGACACGGAAACAAGCGTCGGCCCGGCGGATGTGTCGGGCAACGTGTTCCGCTACTTCAAGTTCAACCGCTTTCGCGTGCCTCCAGATATAGCCGACCGCCGCTACGAGTTCGTGCCCGGCAGCACGACCTGCTTCGTGAGCGATAAGAACGGAATTGTCATCTCGACAAAGACCTACTCCCTCACCCACAACGCGACGACACTGCGGCTGACCGTCGAGGGCGAAACCTACACTTCACCCAAGATCATCTACAACAAGCTGCGTCTCTACAGCCAGAGCGGCGACTACCTGCTCGAGGAGGCGCCAACCGCGACACCGACCTTCATCACTGAGCGAGTCGTGGGCCGCCACCTTCACTTCTACGAATCCACCGGCCGGGACCCTACCGGCCCCCTGGCGGACCCCCTGCCTTGGAGCGCTATTCAACTCAACGCCGATCTCACGGTGACCAACCCCGATACCGGCGCCGCGTTCGCCAGATCGACCATGCGGCGGTGGTACTACGACAACGTCAAGCACCTGCTCTACTTCACCGACACCGCCGGCAACAAGGACATGTTCCGAATCGGGGACTGGCGATGGGGAACAGACGCCGGCTCCCATCTTTTTGTCGCCGGGGCGAGAACCCGCGACGAACACAACGAACCGCGGGCCGAGATCCAATCCGACGCGATCTACAACCCTCGTTATTTCGAAGAGTGGGACGTGGCCACCACCGACTTCGACGATGACGGCACCACGGACATCCTCGACAACTGCCCGGTCACCACCAATGCCCCACAGACCGATTCCGATGGTGACGGCATCGGCGATCTGTGCGACCCGATCCCCATCCCCGCACCGACCGGCGTGGACGCCGATGACGGGACATTCCGCGGCCATCTCTGGGTCTACTGGAATGCGGTGACGGGCGCCACCCATTACCGCGTCTACCGCAACACCAGCGACGATCCGGATGGCGCGGTACAGGTCACCGACTGGCAGGTCGCCCGCGGCTTCCAGGACACAAACCTGATCCCCGCAGAGAATTACTGCTACTGGGTCAGAGCGGCCACCGATGCCACCGGCACGATCGTCAGCCCGCTCAGCACGCCAAACTGGGGCTGGGCAAAAATCATGCCACCGCCCAACCTGACAGCTTCAGACGGCACCTACACGACCAGGATCCGGGTCGATTGGGATACAACCCAGGGCGCAAACTGTTACCGCGTCTATCGCAACACCAGCAACGTCGTAGGCACGGCCGAGGCCCTGACTGGCTGGCAAGCCACCACAATCTACAGCGACACCAGCGCTCTGCCGGGAGTGACTTATTATTACTGGGTGTCGGCTGCGGTGAACCAGTCCGGCTGGCGGCCGAGTGATCTGCTCACATCCGTCATCGGCCGGCGGGCACGCGACTGCAACGGCAACACCGTACCCGACCCGACCGATATCAGCGAAGGTACGAGCCAGGACTGCAACGAGAACGACGTCCCCGACGAGTGCGATCTGGCCGGCGGCACGAGCCAGGACTGCAACGAGAACGGCATCCTCGATGAGTGCGACCTCAAAACTCACCCCGACTTCGGACTGCCGGCGCAGTACCCCGCAGGTGACGGGGCCCACGCGGTCGTCACCGCCGATTTTGACGGCGATGGCGACGTCGATGCGGTCACCGCCAACCACCTTGCGGACACCGTCTCGCTGCTGAAAAACGACGGCCACGGCGCGTTCGCCGCTCCGGTTGACTTCACCGTGGGCGATAGCCCGTATTCGGTGGCGGCCGCAGACTTCGACTGGGACAACGATGTCGACCTCGCAGTCGCCAACTTCGGCAGCGACAGCGTCTCGATCCTGCTGAACGACGGCCACGGCGCGTTCGCCGCGGCGGTCAATTACCCTGTCTCCGACGGACCCTTCTTCGTGTACGCCGGCGAGGTGACCCGCACCGGGGTCGCCGATCTGGTAGTGGCATGCGCCCTGGCGGACAAGGTCCACCTCCTGTTCTACCGCGGCGGAGGCGCTTTCCTCGACGGCGGCAGCCACACGGTCGGCAATTACCCCGTGGCCGCCGTCGCGACCGACCTGAACAACGACAGCCACCCCGACCTGGCGGTAGCCAACTTCACCGCCAACACGGTCTCAATCCTACGCAACGACGGCGGCGGCAGCTTCACCTCAATCGGCGTCTATCCGGTCGAACGAAACCCTCGCGCTATCCTCGCCCGCGACTTCGACACCGACGGAGACAACGATCTGGCCGTGGCCACGGCCAACACCACCCACGTCTGGGTCATGTACAATAACGGCACCGGCGGCTTCCCAACACTGTTCCCATTCGTCGTCGGGACCAATCCCCAGGGCCTGGCCACTGCAGATCTCGATGCGGACGGCGATCTGGATCTCGTGGCCGCCAATCGAAGTACGGATGACGTCTCCGTCAAGCTCAATTACGGCAACGGCACATTCATGTCCGTCCCTCACTTTCCCGCCGGGGACGGCGCCGTAGCAGTGGCCGCCGCCGATCTGAACGGAGACGCCATGCCGGACCTCGCCGTGGCAAACGTCGACGCCGACGCGGTCTCGGTACTTTTCAACACCACCGTCCTGCCCGCCGGGTGGGACCAGAACGGCAACGGCATCCTCGACGGCTGCGAGATCCCCGGCGACTTCAACCGCGACGGGCACGTCGATCTCGACGACCTCGCGGCCTTGGTGGCATGCTTCACCGGACCCGAAATGCTTGTCCCCACCACCTGCAAAACCAAGGACTTCGACCGCGACGGCGACGTCGACCAATCCGACTTCGGGGTATTTCAGCGGTGCTTCAGCGGCCCGATTGTGCCGGCTGACCCGAACTGCGTGAAGTGAATACCGATCCTGGGACTGAACCGGCGAGCAGACGATCCGAACGGAACCGGCGACCGGTGGGAACCGGGCCTCGCCCTTCTGACGCAGCTTACGCCTCACTGAGATGAAGTAAGCCGTTGAGTATCATGGGGTTGAGCGAGGATTTCGATTTCAACGGTGTGGCTACGCAGAGGTTCGGCGGGGTCTGCTGAGGGCTTGGGCGTTCAGAGGCGGACGCTGAGCAGATCGAGGATGCGTTGTTGGTCCTCGTCCGGCGTGGTCTTGAGCGCGACCTCGGTCTTGTCGAAGACCACGGTTTCCTGGCGGATGCCTTTCAGGCTTTCGAGTACCCCGACGAACGTCCAGCGGCGGTCGGCAACACAACGCGAGCGGGTCGGTCATCCCCGGCCGCCAAGGCGGAATCCCCCCAGCCGAAGACCGTCCGGTTGGTGTTGAGCAAGGCAGACGAGCCATCGGCCAACTGCAGAGACATCGTGCAGCCGTCACTGCCCAGCGCCGCCGAGTATACCCCGGCGCGACCGGCCTGGCTGCTGTTATACGTCCCACAGACTCTGAGGAATGATGTCAGCGCCAGGGTACAGCTGTGCGTATGGATCACCAACCGGTATCTTGTTGCCGCCCGTGTCGAGAACGTAACTGCCGTCGTCATTGGTCTCCCACGTCCAATACTTCGGTGGGTCGTAAGTCGCCGAGGCAAGCGGGGCGCTTGGAGTCCAGGTGTAATCCGAGACCACCGCTCGGGCCACGTCAATGTTGCCTGCCGCCACCTTGATGACCATGAGATCCGAAGCGATCACGACGTCACCGCTGGGATACCACACCCGGAGATCCTCCAGAGCACTGTAGATCGTGTCGTCCTCGGCCGGAAAGTGAGTACCCACTGCAAGCCGGGGAGCTTTGCTGAGCAGACTGAGAACGTAGCCGTACGCCTTGGACTCGGTGTGCGAACTCTGCTGCACTCGGTTCAGGTCCGCAAAAACCACATCGTAACCGGTGTCGCCCTCCTGCAGTCCCGTGAACTTCTCGACCCAGATCTCCGGCGGGGGGGTCATCTCATGAATCAGTACGTCGACGCCATTCGTCGCCTGCCGGACGACATGGTAGTTGGGCTTCGTATCCCCGGTGAAGATCATGGACATGCCGTTCCACTCAAGTTTGTAGCTGATCGCCCCCTGCCGGGCGTGCACCGCCGGGAAATGGGTAATCTTCACCCCGCTCGCCGGATTGTCGTAAGCGACGTTGTTGCTGACCGGCTGTCCATTCGCATCAAACCCCTCCTTTGTCCAGTCCAGCTCGAAAGCCACGAGATCATAGCCGTCCTTCCCGACCGGGGGAGCCGACGGAGTGGCACTGGGGCATGTCCAGCCGGGGGTAAGCTGGTTCCGACGAATGTAATCATCCGTGAAGGCGGTGGTTTGAAAGCTGAAGCTCTCTGTGTGCCAGCGCGCCGCCTCCCGGAGAAGCTGGCAATAAGCGGCCGTACCGTCGGCGTAAGGGCCGGATGCGTTGCCCGCGAGATCGGTGTACTGGAAACCGGAACTCCTCGGGCCCCAGACATACAAGGGCGATTTGCGATCCGCCGATGGACCAAAGCAGTAGATGTGCATCAGATCGCTCATGTGGTCCCCGTGCAGGTGGGTCAGGAAGACCTTGGTCATCTTCGACGCGGGAATGCCCATCGCGTTGTACTTGGCCATCACGCCCGTGCCACAGTCGAAGACAAACTGGTCGGACTGGCCCAGGGCGTTGCCCACCTCAACGAAGATGCTGTTGGCGGCCTGCGAGATCCGCGGCGAGAACCACGAACCCAGGAACGTGATTCGCATTTCATCGGCGGCCAGCGGCTCGCTCCCCAGGCAGAAAGATCGCATCGCCCTGAAATACGTGTTCCGGTTGGCCGATCCGGACTGAACGTCGGGGCAGGCGACCGGGTCCAGGTCCGGGCAGTTGCCGCCGGGAACACAACCTCCGACGGCCAGCCCGCCGAGAGCCAGACTTTGTAGCTTCAACACTTCTCGTCTTGACAAACCTGCGGAGTCTACTTTCTTGGGAGTGTCCATTCATATTCTCCTTGCCTGATATACATCTCTGGGTACTACTTCCGTATGCCCCGAGAGCACCCCATGACGTGCGCCTAGCCACACCGCCAAGCTGTGTACGGACATCCTACAGCGCTCCACGCGTTCTGCCTACCGCCCTGGCCTGAGTATTCCGCTTCAACCACTTGAACCGTTCGGCGAGTCGATCATTCCCCATACACCCCCACTTCATGTGAACAAGAAACCCGGCACGCCTCCCGAACCGCAGCCCTGCCCCGCGGCGGCGTGTTCTTCACCCACGGCATTCTGTACAATGGCGGGGGAGAGCGCCGCTTGGGAGGATTCCGATGACCAGTGCTGAGAAGACCGTTCTGTTCACCGTCGTCTGCGGTCTCATGCTGGGTGCGCAGGGGTGCCCTCAGCCGCCGGACCCGACCCCGCCCGGTCCAGCGGCACCGCTCGCTCCAGAGAACGAAGCCACACTGGTAGATCTGAACACTGCGATCAGCTGGATGGCCGGTGACCATGCAGACGTTCACCGAGTGCACTTTGGAGACACCAATCCGCCTCCGTTCGTGCTCGAGCAAGTTGGCACGACGTTCGATCCGGGTGAACTTGACCCGAACAAGACCTACTTTTGGGCTATCGATGAGGTGAACGGAGCAGGAACCCGCGTGGGCGATGTGTGGAATTTCACGACCAGGGGGGCATCGCCGATCGCGACGGATCAGCCCGTGACGATCCCCTTCAATACCGCGACCGATTTCACGCTCGTCGCAGTGGATCCCGACTCTCCCTCGCAATCACTGACTTACGAAATCGTCGCGCAGCCCGCTCACGGCTCGATCAGCGGCACCCCGCCCAACCTCTCCTATACACCTGCACCAGACTTCGTTGGAGTCGAGGACTTCGCATTCCGCGTTTCCGACGGCGTGAGCTCCAGCAACACGGCGCAAGTGAGCCTGGTGGTATGCTCACGGTATCGATTGCCGGGCATTTGCTTCAGCCCGTACGTGGACGGCCAGGATCCCAACCAGGGCGATGTCGTCACCGAGGATCAGTTGCGGGCCCGGATGCGCCTGATCGCTCCGTATGCCCAGGCCATCAGAACCTACGGGTGTACCAACGGACTCGAGGCTGCCGGCCGCGTTGCCCATTCACTTGGCCTGAAGGCGGCGATCGGAGCGTGGTTGGGAAGCGACGCCACCGTGAACCAGAACGAGATCACCAGCCTGATCACGGTGGCGAACGCAGGCGAAGCGGATATGGCCATCGTCGGAAGCGAAACGCTGTACCGAAATGACCGGACTCCCGAGCAGCTGGTAGCCCACATCACCGCCGTCAAGCAGGCCATCCCTGCACAGATTCCGGTGGGAACGGCCGATGTCTATGGCCAGTTCTTGGACCATCCGGAAGTGATCTCGGCGAGCGATTGTCTGTGGGTACATTACTTCCCCTACTGGGAAGGCGTGCGAATCGATGTCGCCATGGCGTACGTTCATGCGGGTCACCAGTTGGTGCTCAGCGCGGCCGAAGGCAAAACCGTCTACGTGGGCGAGACAGGACATCCAAGCGGCGGCGCCTCCGTGGACGAGGCCGAGGCAAGCCCGGAGAACGCCGCTTTCTACCTGCTCAATGTGGCGTCGTGGGCTCAGCTCACCGGTACCCCCGTTTACTACTTCGCCGCCCTGGACGAGGATTGGAAGGTGACCTCGGAGGGCGAGACCGGCCGCCATTGGGGAATCGCCGACAAGAATGGGACCCTGAAGCCGGGAATGCGCCAGGCCTTCGATGGGGAGACCATGGCAGACAACTGGACGCTGCTCGGCGGGCCGGGCACGCCGGAGATCGAACTGACCCATGTTCCAGTTTACGGCAGCACCGAGGACCTTGCGGGACGAGTCTGGCACGTCGCCTCTGCCGCCGACTACCGGATCGTGGTCTACATCCAGGTCATGGGCGACAGCAGCTGGTGGGTCAAGCCGTACGGCGACCAGCCCTTCACCGCAATGGACACGGATGGCCGATTCGTCGTCGATGTCACCACCGGCGGCATCGATCAGAATGCCGTACGAATCAACGCCTACCTCATTCCAGTTGACGATCTGCCTTCACTCTCCGACCTGAGCACGGACAGGATCGTGCAGGCCGCCGTAGCCAAGGCCGAGATTGAACGGGCCCCTTAGCCCCGCGACCCGTCCCGTCATCACCAACGAACAAAGGACAACGAATGATCCACGCCTTGAATCGATGTCGTTCTTGAATCCCGAGGCCACAACCTCTCCTGTCACACCTCTTTAAAGGGTCTTGATGAGGTTGCTACCTTCTCAACCGCCCCTCGGCTTTTCGACTTCCCTTTTCTCTCCGGCTGATCCCTAACCGCTGACTACTGGCCTCCAACCCCTCTCCTCCAGACGGTCTTCGCTGCTCCTGCCTGGGGTCGAGAATCAACTGAACTTGTTGTACGACAAGGTTTTAAGATGATCCGCGATGATTCCCTGCAATACCACGGTGCCGTTCAGGGTGGCAAGCGGGTCCCATCGCACGTATGGTGGGGGGAGACAAGGAGGCCACGATGAGACGACTCCCTCTGGCTCGTGCTCTCCGGTTGTGCCTGGTTGTGTTTTCTGCGTCGCCGGCGTTCGCGCCGGCAGCCAGCAGCAAGGGTACGCCGCCTTCTTCCGCCACCGTGCCTGCCCGCCGAGTCAATGTCCTGCTGATCACGGCCGACGACTTGTATTGGAAAACTCCGGCGAGCTTCGGGGGGAGACTGCTCGACCTGACACCCAACATCGATCGGCTGGCTCGGGAGGGCATGAGGTTCATGCACGCCCATGTGACCATCGCCGTCTGCCAGCCTTCCCGGCAAGTCCTGATGACCGGCCGTTATTCTCACCGCAATGGAGGTGAAGGCTTCGAACCGATCCACTTGGATGTGCCCACCTTGCAGGAACGACTGCACGCCGCGGGTTATCTGCTCGGTTGCTTCGGCAAGCTCTCACACCTGGCGCCGGCCAGCAAGTACCATTGGGATTCTGCTTGCGACCAGAGCCAACTCGGTATCGGGCGAGATCCTGAGAAGTACCACCAGGCGGTCAAGTCACTGCTGGATCGTGCCCGTGCCGAGAACAAACCCTTCTTCATCATGGCGAACTCCCATGATCCCCATCGACCTTTCTCGGGCAGCGAGAGGGAGCGAATGGGCTTCGGGACGCGGCTTGCCGGCGTTCCGGCACCGTCCCGGCGATACCAGCCTGATGAAATCTGGGTCCCTGGGTTCCTGCCGAATCTGCCCGACATCCGCGAGGAGATCGCCGAGTACAACAGCTCCTCCCGCCGATGCGATGACACGGTGGGGGCGGTCCTGAGAGCCCTGCGCGAGTCCGGATACGAGGACAGTACACTGGTCATTTTCCTCTCTGACAATGGGATATCCGTGCCGTTCTCCAAGGCCAACTGCTATCTGAACAGCACGCGCACCCCCTGGATCGTGCGCTGGCCCGGGCAGGTCAAGCCCGGTACGGTGGATGACCTACATCTCATCTCCGGCATCGATTTCATGCCGACCATCCTGGAGGCCACGATCGGCACCGACGTACCCGGCATGGATGGCAGATCGTTTCTGCCGCTGTTGCGGGGCAACACCCAAGCCGGTCGCGAGTACTGCTTCACGCAGTTTCATCAGACATCGGCGAGGAACCGCTATCCGATGCGCTGCGTGCAGAGCCGGGATTTCGGCTACATTTTCAACTTCTGGGCCGACGGCAAGACAGTCTACCGCAGCGAACCGCAGACGGGGCTGACCTTCAATGCCATGCAGGCCGCCGCTGTGGGCAATCCAGCCATCGCCGCCCGCGTGCACATGCTCCAGTATCGGGTGCGCGAGGAGTTCTACGATCTGAAAAACGACCCGGATGCGCTGCTCAACCTTGCTGGTAACGATCAGTACACTCGGCGAATCGAGGAGTTTCGGGGCATCCTGCTCGACTGGATGAAACGAACGAACGATCCGGCGGCGGCAGCTTTTGAGAACCGCAATTCGGAGGCGGCGATAGCCGCGTTCATGAACCAGGAGCGTGCCAAGACGCAACCCGCCACAGAAGATCGCCACCCGTAGTCGAATGAAGAGTACAGAGGGCCAGCGGTGCAGGGTCCTGGTGAGCCTCCGTCGCCGCTCCATGTCCCATCCGCAGGAACCCACGTAAGGACAGCCCGAAATCCTGAGGACTCACTGCGGCAGGAATGTCGCCCGGACATTGTCAAAGCGAACACCTTCGCCCTTGTAGGTCACGAAGCCGATCGAGCCCGACGGATACGAGCGATCCTTGGCGTTGAGTACCTCTTGGCCGTCGACAAGGCAGGTGATCGTATCGCCGCGAACATGAACCGCCAGGTGAAGCCACCGGCCATGAGCTACAGTGGCGGGGGCTCTGCCCTCGCTGAGCAGCACCGGGTTGGAGAACTCGTTTCTCTCGAATTGGGGGACCGCCTTCCCAGCCTGATCTGGTATGACCCGGCCATCGCAACGAGCACGCCAGAGTCGACATTGAGCACGTGAAGGGAGAAGCACGAAGTGATAGCCCTGGACCCAGCGGCCGTTGCCACCGCCCTCATCGTGCACATTGGCCCGCACCCAGAGCCCAAGACTGCCCTTCTCCGCATATCCGTCAGCCTCGAACGCGTAGTCCGTCCAATGCTCTCCGCCCCGAAGGACGATCGCGGCATCATGGGCGCCGCGCTCGCGTTCGCGGACGCCGAGGTGGGCATCGTGCCCGAGGCACCCGCCGGATCGGCCGCCGGTCGCATCCCAGTGCCACTGCTCCGGCTTGAGCCGCCAGTAGTTCAAGAAAGGAACCCATCGGGCGTCTGGTGCGTCGCAGGCCGTTTCGAACGGCAGTTCGACCGGCTGACTGAACTCCTCAATGAGCACCGGAGAGCGGGCCGGATTGACGTTGATCGTCAACCGGTGAGGACCGAAACGCATGAGCACTATCCCTGAATCCCAGACCGAACTGAGATACGGAGACTCGATCATACCGTAGGATTCGAGTTCGATCGGCCGGTCATCAACGCACGGCAGGTCGCCGTAGCGAAGGGTCAACTTGAAGGGCTCGGCAGCTGGACCCGAGTCTGCAGACGAACAGCTCTGATACGTAACACCCTCGGGGTGTTCTTCGATCTGATTATCGAGCACATCGGCGCGAAACCGTGCGAAATCGCGCTGGTAGTCGGATGCCCTGGCCGCTTCGAGAACGAAGGCGGCGTCGGGCCGGTCAAAGCGAATGAAATCCCCATAGAGGCCGGGTTCTTGAGAATGCTGCCAGGTGTGGCCTGAGCCGACAACTCGATAGGCGGCGAACGTCTCTCCCGCGCGCACGAGCAGCCAGCCTTGTTGTTCGATCAGCTCATCGAACTCTTGCGTGGCCAGATACGCTCGGCCAGCCGCGCCGCGGCCCATGCTCACATTCTTGTGCTGCACACAGTCGACGGTTGCCGGCCCCTGCTGGGTTCGGTCTGCGGGCAAGAGATCGGTCAAAATGGTGCGGCGCGGATTCCCGGCGATCCGAAGTACGCTCATGAGGGGCAAAGACCTCGCGGCACCGTACCGCCCCTGAACTTCCTGAAACGAGCCGAGCACGAAGTCCGGCGTGACCCAGCCATAGACACGGGCATTGAAGACCTCCGGGGGCGGTTCCGCCGTCCCGGGTCTCTGACGGAGTACCCGGTGGCCTTGTCCCGGACGACGAGCCTTGACGACATACGAACCGCGTTCCTGCCCGGCCGTCGCCAGAGCCGATACTGCCGCCGGAGGAACGTATGTGCTCGTGGCCAGTAGCGGGGCTCCCAGCACGCCATAGAAATGAGGCTTCCCCGTCCCGAAAAGCATGTACATCATCGGATAGGTACCGCTGCACCGAGCATCGTAACGGCTGTTGTGACCCAGTTCCTCTCTGAGAATCCCGTCATAGCTGGGCCGGTAAACCCGGCAAGCTGGCCCCCCCAACACGCCTTCAAGGCTCAACAAGGCGTGCTCGGCAAACAAAACATCGAGGCCAAGCTTGGCCTTTCGCCGGAGCAGCGGGTCCTCCGCCCACTCGGACAGCAACAGCAGGCACCCAACGTTCTTCTCGACGTAGCATGGCGAGTTGTACTCCAGCCACCCTTTTCGGATGTGCTCAATCACGAAGGAGTCGAGATGCCGCGTGACTCGCTCGGCAGTTGCGCGGTCGCGGTCGAGCTGTGCCGCCAGCAGGCACCACACATGACCCATGAACGCATGATTCTCCGTGGCTCCGAACTCCCAGACCGAGGGGTTGAGCCGGCGAGGCGCCGGCTCGACATGGATGAGTTCGAGCAGGCGTTTTCGGGCAGCGGAACTCAAGCCGGGATCATCGCGAAACAGGTAGTAGGCATGCAGACCTTCGCACACCCGCATGTCCGGGTCAACCACGGGGTCAATGGGCATGGCCTCAAAGAAAGCGTCGGCCTTGGCGATTTCGGCAGGTGAGCGCTTGAGGTACATGGCCGCCAATGCCCCTGCCCAATTGGGTTCGATCTCGTCGAACTTCCATTCCGCGTGTGCCCATGCAACAGGGGCGCCGGCCCGCATCCAGTTGTCCGCCAACTGCTCAAGAAACGCCCGCCTGCGCTGCTGGACGGCTGCAGTTGGCTGGTCTGCACCCGCAGCGCCGGCAGTGAGAGTGGACGCACACAGAATCAACACGCATAACTGTTGCACCCTCGATCTCATGACCGACCGTCCTCCTAAGATGGCAGAGTCCCTGCTCCGATGTGCTTGCCGACATCATACTGCGGACGGAGCACTCCGGAGAGCCTGGCCCCACCGCTCAGCAATCCGTGAACGGCCGCATCCAGGCCGGCCAAGTGTCCGCAAGACAGCCGCCCGCGCAAACCTGACGACCCGCAGAGCTGAAGTTGCGGTGCCACTCGAGCTTCCACAACTCCTTGAGGCCCACCCTGCACACCGACGGATGCCCGCGCGGATGGGTCCGCTGGACAATCAGCCCTTCAGCATCACGTTGTGCCAGAATGGGACCGCATGGGGTTGGGTCTCGACCTGAAACGCCAGCGCCGGCTCTGGCCTGGGGGATCCGGTAAGAGAGCCTCACCTGCTTCCGGGTCCGGACCACGCCCAATTCGGCTTGCCCGGATCCCGGCTTGCCCGGTCAGATTTCAGTACGGGATGCAGCCGCTCGGCGGTGCGGCCGGGTCAAGGGCAATTGCCGGGCCGGTCACACATCTCTTAAACTCGTCCAGGTCGGCCGCGTCCACATCGCCGTCCGCGTCGCGATTGAAACGTTGACAAGCTTGTGTCGCGACGCCTTTGGCCCCGGTGTAACAGAGTTGCACTGCCGCAAAGTCGACCTGATCGACGTCGCCGTCCTCGTCGGCGTCCGGCCATAGCGCTGCCACCCCTGCCAGCCCTTCACCGCCCCAATAGGGGCAGCCCGGTATGCTCATGCTGACCACACGCACCCAGTCGAACTCGAAGTCCCACTTGAGTCCGACACCGCGATTGCCCATCTCGCCAAGAGAGATGTAAGGTCTCCTGATCAGGGTACTGGCACCCCCTTCAGTTCGGAAACTGAAGGTCGCCCCGCCGGGGCCAGCGACGGTCCCCTCGATACCTCCAAAAAGAAGTTTCTGACCGTCCAGCCACAGGTTCCAGTAGGCGTAGCCGGGGGTGAAAGCCGCATCGTAGCACCCGGAAGCGGCCCAGGTGTGAAACTGCCCATCGGCGACCGATTCGGCAAGCTCCAGTTCGTGCAGACCCGGGTAAACTTTGCCGTCGGCATTCAGAATGCCGACCACAGCCCCCTCGTTGATTCTGACATAGAGGGTGTAGTTGGAGACACTCGTCGAATAACCGCCGCCCGGAGAGCCCGGCTTGGTGGGGAGCAGGATCTGAATCGGCCCTTGCTCCATGACGTAGTCGCCCACCTTCAATCGCCAGGCCGCTGCAATGCCGAAGGCGGGTTCAAGCCGGTCGTCAAAGGGGAGATCAGCCTGAAATCGCTCTCGAGCCGCTATGTCCCAGTCGTACCAGAACTTGACGGCCGTCGGCCCCCCCTCGATATGGCTCTGCAAAAGCCAGTCGCCGCCAGGATAGTCACGGTAGAAGGGGTTCTCGTCCGTGTCCTGGGTCTTGAAACGGGCAACTTCGTAGCCCTCGGGATAACGAATCAGCGGACTCTCGGCATAGAGATTCTTATTCCAGAACGTCTGAAACTCGCCATTGAACTGCTGATGAACACAGGAAGGGTCAAAGACGCTCAGCACGACGTTTCTCGAGTGCTGATTCTGCGGAGAGCAGGAATCCGTGAACTGGAGCGTGGCGGTGTAGACCCCCATGGCGAGGCCGGATGCGTCAATCGTGCCCGTCACGACGTGCGGCGGATCGCCCGGGGCAATCGTTCCACCGCTGTCGTCAAGCTGCAGCCAGGCTGCTCCCGGCGACACCGCAACCGTCCAGGTAACGGATGTCATGCCGCCGTTCCTGATCTTGTACACCACCGGTTGCGACGCCGAGTCAGAGCGGGACGAGGACGTATACGTGTCACCCACGGGCGAGATCTCCAATCCGCACTCGACGACCACCAGATCGATCTGCCTGACCAGCCTGTTCGCAGGATCGCAGCCATCGGTGAACGTCACGTAGGCCGTGTACGTGCCTTGAGGCAGGTCGGTGCTGTCCATCTGGATCCGGACGGTGCCGGTTTCCATCAAATCAAGCGGCCCGCCGGACGCCGGCGGTACGATCGACAGCCAACCGTAATCCGTCGGCATGGCACCGGTCGCATCAGTCTCCTGGACTTGCCAGGTCAGGTCATCTTGCCTTCCAATGCTCTGGACGGCATAGGTGAGGCTGGCCGGCTCCGCCGCTTGGCCCCGAACGGCCGTGACGGTCTGTACATCGGCCGGCAGAACCCGGATACCACAACTCGGCAGCACATCGTCGTCCACGATCACCCGGTTGAGATAGAAGGACTCCTGGGCGCCGGCCTCCCGGAGAACGCGGAAATCACTGCCGCTGTTCAGACCGTTGGCGAATCTGGCATCGGACAGATGGAAGGTATGCCACTTCCAGACGTTCGTGTCTGTCAGCGGCGCACCGCCGACCCTCCCGAGGCCGCCAGTGGAATCGTACTCCAAATAGAGTTCACCAGTCCCGACATCGAAGTACTCGATCGTGACGTAGAGCACCGGCTTGTTTCCATTGAAGACGAAGGCGTCATCCACGGGGAACAGGAAGTAGATGTCCACGGTGTTGTTCCCGGTGCGCCCGAAGGGAACAGCGTTCCGGCGACAATTCACCCCCCCCATCCAGGCACGAATCGTCTGGCCGGCCTTGTGCTCGGCGGCGTTGGGCACCGTGCCGTGAGTGATGCCGTTTTCGATGTTGACCGTTCCCAGGTCGATGGAGACGCTGTCCGAATGGGCCCTGTTCGCGGAGCACAAAACCAGTCCAAGTGCGAGAACTCGGATCGCGGGCTTCATGTTGCCCTCCTTTGCGTCTGCCGACGCCGACTGGACGCCGCACTGCAGGAACTCGAGATCGCGGGGAGCGCGACGATATCACGACGATACCAGTCAGTAATCCGGGAACCGCTGCATCCAGGCGGGCCAACTGTCCGGAGGGCAGCCACCCGCGCGAGTCCAACGGCCCGCAGTGTTGAAGTTGCGGTGCCACTTGAGTTTCCACAACTCCTTGAGGCCTACTCTCCGCACCGACCAATCCACAAACAGGTGATTGACGTATCCGTCGTGCCGGTTGATGCAGAAATGCTCCATCTCCGCGCTGGCGCCGCTCCACGCACCGTCGCAACGAGGCGGGGCTCCTCTCTCCCCTTTGTCAAACGGCCCTCCACCCCGCCACATGCAATCGGCGAATACCGGCACCCGATTGGGGTACTTGACCTGGCTCGCACGCCGCCAGTTGTTCACCGTCGGCCGATCCTGAATCTCGGTCACCCCAGGCGGGGGATTCGAGACCCAGTCGTTCATTCCGTAGCTGGGTTCCTCGCCTCCTGTATCAGTGCTACTGCCACCGACCGGCATATAGTAAGTGTTGAAAGGTCCACCGTGCGTCTCTCCAGCAAGACGTGTCGTCGCGAGGGGACAACGCAGTATTTCCATCTTGGTGTAATACTGCGATCGGAGGCAGGTGATCCACTCGCCCCGATGCCAACTGGCATCCTCAACAACGCCATTGTTGAAACTATCATTGTTCACCTGGCAATACATCGCCCAGATCTTGCCCCACTCGCTGAGATTCGCCTGACAGAGCACGTTCCGAGCCTGCTTCCGTGCTCGAGCCAACTGCGGCAACAACAGCGCGCACAACACGCTGATAATCGCCACAACGACGAGAACCTCGATCAAAGTGAAACCCTGGAGCCCAGGAGCGTAACGCCTAACCTTGACATGCATCGGATGGGCCTCCTTCGAGCCGGTCTCGCCAAGCGGCCAAACCTGAGAGGACCCCCGGTCCGAAACGATTCCGTATCATCTTGCCCGGCCATGCGCCGGAGACATGGGGCACAGCAAACTATCCTACAGTCATCCCCCGCCGGCGCCTATCCGCTTCTCCGCCAGTTGTCGAAATCACCAACCCGGCCTGTTATCATCCAGCAGGACGTCGGAATCCCCCCCGAACGACCATGCTCGGATCCCATGGGGACCATTTCCACGCCCCCCAGGTGATACGGCCGCATTTCAGAAGCCGTGTAGGAACCACCCTAACCATCTGCCAAAAAACAAGTTAAGGCGCTTCGGGCGACTGCCCTCGCCAACAGCGCCCGGTGCCCAGGGGCCAGCGGCAGCCAAGGCCCAAATGTCCACAATCCTTCGGACGCCGCCCACCACCTCGCTCACCGGGTCGCTGACGCCTTCACAACTGTACCCCAATCGACCACCACATGGGGCCCCCTCCCCCACCCCAGCTTCTCCACCTCGATCAACCCACCACTCGCCTCCATCGGCGGCCAGCACGCCGGGCAGAAGCCACAGCAGAAACGGGCCGCCAAGATCGCCGCTGATCCAGGAAACTCGCTTCTCTTCTTGGGCCACCCAGCTCAACACTTCTTGCCCTGTAACCTCGGCTCAGCGCCGACGACGGAGCAGGAGCAGCATCGGCAGTCCGAACAGCAGTAACGCCGTCGGCTCGGGAGTGAACGTCAGGTCGTCGAAGAACATCCTGACTTCCGCCCGGCCGCCAACCTTGACAAAGAAAGCGACCGTGCTGGTCGTGTTCTCGAGCGTCAACGAACCACTGCCCGTCAGCCAGCCCTTGTCTAGCACATTCGGGTCGTGCAGCGGCGTTCCGTCCGCCTGATCCCACCTCTTGATCAAGACAAGCTCGCTGAGTGGATCGTTGGGGTCTACAGCGGTGGCGTCGTTCGGAACGTCCTTGACATAGCCGATCTCGACCCAGTAGTTGTACTCGTCCTGGGCAATGAGCTTGGGATACAGAGCGTAGCTATAATCCACCGTCTTGCCACCGGTCATGTCCGAGCCGAGGATCTGGTACACGGACACACCAGCGGGGTTGTTCTGAATGACGATTCTCATCGCCTGCAGCCCGGTATGCGCATTGGCGATTGAAGGACCGATCGTCACCTTACACAGCGGGGCAGGGTCACCAAGAGGGTAATGGTCAATGTCGTACATCCAGGGCAACTCCGTCAGGCTGCCCGCCGTCGGACCACTGACTACGACGCCGCCAGAGCCGGATGCGCCGTCCTCGAAGCCACCGTCTGCCAGCGGCCACGCGGCAGACGAGGCCGTGACGGCCAACAATACGAGCCCACACAACAGTAATGCTTTCATTCTGAGCCTCCTCCCGAAGACATGCGAACAAACATTCCTGTTTGCCCTTGGCGGCTACGAAGCCAAGGCATGCGGTGCCGGGACACCTTGATCATTCTATGGCGCCTTCCCTCCCTGCGCCTAGCCTTCTTCGGAAGGTCTTCCCCTTTTTCGCAGGCGCCCAAACGGGCGGAGACTACCTTCCAGCCCCCGGAAACCAGGGCTGCAGTGCGGCCCTCCACGTGCCGTGAGAAACGCGCCGGGAGATCGTAACCACCGCCTGGGAACAGCACATCAACAAGACGTCGCAACTTCCTGTCGACGCCTGACTTGGGTCGTAGACAGGGTTGATGCACGATGCCGCAAGGCAGGGTATGGTTGGGTTTCACCCATTCCAGCATGACAAACGGAACACCTCCGCAAGCCGCCGGGCCACGAATCCCCTGCAACCGGCCGGCCTCCCATCCGGATCCTTGCCCCGAAAACCAGATCCTCCGATACCCAGCCGGTGTGGATCACCGGGCGAATGGAACCGAAGGTCACGGCTTGTGCTGTGCGTACAGCTCCGCCAGATGGTCGGCGCGGACGGCTACGTAGTCGGCCCCGAGAGCTTGCTGGATGTCGCGAATCACCTCGCAGGACAGCATGTTCGTGGGCTCACCGACGCACCAGTTCTGAAGGGTGACATGAAGGAAGGCCGGCCGGCTGACCGGCGTGAACTCGCGGATCTGGGCGAGGACGCTCTGGATCTTGGCCGGCCAACTTTCGCCTTTGACCTCCGGCCCCACGGTAACCGAGCGGAACACAGGAACGCCGTTGACGCTTTCCGTTGCGTTGTCGGCGGTAGTGTCGGGCTCGCGATCGTAGTTCAGGAACAGGCCGTCAAGTCCTTCGATGTGCGCGTACTCCTCCACCAGCGATGGTGAACTGGTCTTGTGGGTGTGAATGTGATGCAGATCCATGCGCTTCATGTACTTCGCGGTCAAGCGGCGGAACTGCTCAAAGCTTTGGCTCCGCATCTCCGGTGAGAGCTCGGCGCCGTAAAGGTTCTCCCGCGTGTAGCCGATCCCGGAAACCGCGACCATGAAGTGGTCGTTGGCGGAGGCGTACCGGTAAAACCAGTCCATGATGTCCGGGATGAAATCGCTGGCCATGGGGCCAATGGGCCAGCTGATCGCGACCCGGCCATGCTGGGGGTCGGACCAGCGTCGGAGGAACTCCTGCCGCCAAAAGTTGGTCCCGTCGCCGTCAGTCCTCACGAACGAAAAGTACACCTTGTTCTCGAGCTTCGGCACGGGCGGCGCTGCTTTCTGCTTGAAGACGGCTCGGGTGCCCGAATGCACCGACACGTTGGATGTACCCTGGCAGTGACCGTCCAGGTCCATGCAGTCGGTAAACAGACCGTACTGGGCGATGAGATCCACGCCCGGGCCCTCGCCGATGCCGCGGGATTCCGCCTGACCGTGCGCACCCCACCAGCCGACGACCGGATGGTTGGGACCGATGCGCTGGAAGACCTCGCGGGCCAGGGCGACCTCTTTGTGGCCGTTGTCGTCGTCTTTGCCTGACAACCAGAAGGTGAAGACCTTGAACTCGGTCATGTAATCGCGCAGACGGCAGGAGTAGGCGCCCATATGCGCAAGAAGTTGCCTGCTGGCCGAATCAAACAGATTCTCGTAGGCCCAGCGATAGGCGTCGGCGGGTTGGCTCCATCGGCCACGGAGGTCCTCGTGGATCGGCAGGTCAAAGGCGTCCAGTAAATCGGGGGAAACAACCAGGCAATCATCGATGCTGCCCAGCAGCATGGCCACGTTATTCGTTGCGGGCAGGGCAGGGTCGGTGACGATGCAGCCCTTGATTTGACCCCGGACGCGGCGAAAGATGTCGTAACGCCCAATCCACTCCACCCTGTCGACATCGCCGCGTTCCTGAAGCCAATGAAGCCAGTACGCATCCTCCACGTCGTGCACAAAATACACCCGCGGTTGCGTGCGGTTGACGAGGCCTTGCATCACGGTGAACGCGGATGCCTCACCGGGGGAAAGTCCCTGCAAGGTGGCGACAAGCACGCTGCCAGCCGGGGGCCTGGAACGTGGGACGATGGAATCACCCTCCGATGAATTCGCGGCACCTGCCTCATCCGGCCGGCTCAGCGCAACCCCCATGGCTGAGGCGGACCACCCCAGAGCGGCCGAACCGACGGCCGCCCCCAGCAGTTCTCGACGCGTGTGCATGCCGCTCCTTCCGGTGATATTAAGACCTCTGGAGCATCGGCTGGCATTATGCCCAGCTTGTCGCGGGCAGACAAGACGACTGCCTTCCGTGGCCCCCAGCTTGACGACCAACGACTCTCTGAGTCCCCAGATCTTCTCGCCCGGCTGCGCCACCGGACCTCGTTCGGCCATCGTTCAGCGCTCCGGTCACAACTGTCTCAGGGAAGCGTCCCCGGCCGCGCATCCGGGCGATCATGGTCTCAGAGAATGTGCCCGGACGAGTACCCCTACGTGGGATACTTCTTCGAATACGGGTTCAGGAACTCGCACATTCATCCCACGACCTGCCCGTGATCTGAGACCTCGACCCCGCCGAGATCACGTTAAGCGACTACGGCATCGATCGGCTCTTGAAGTCAATGGATGACACGGCTCAAGTCGATAGATGACATGGGCTTAATGAAGGCCGTGCCTGTACACCCTGGAGACCAATCCGCACGCTGCGAACTGCTCCGGCAGCCGCCTGAACCGAGGACCGGCCTTGCCACCCCCCCAGAATCTCATCCCGACAGGCGAGAGCAAGAAGACCGGCTGACCTTTGATCTTGCACCTCGTCGTGGGGTACACTTGAGGTGTAGCTTGGGCTTGCCTGCCCCCATGGCCCGGCGTCCCGCAACAGGTCTCTGCCCAGGAGGGAAGACAAGCGAAGAACGCCGCCGATGAGCGGCACCCACATCCGACCCAGACGAGTCGATGACGCGCCGGGGAAACCGGCGGCGCTCCGCAGGGTGCGCCAGTACCCAACACTTCAACGACTCGCCGAGAGAGCCGTGCCGCAGACCGGCGTCGTTGCCGGCTGCATTCCCCGCGGCTGGAGGCCCATCTGGGGAGATAAGCCATGCGTCTCACTGTCCGGATCCGAGCGGCGGTCGTTCTGCTGGTCGCTTGCGGCCCCGCAGTTGCCGACCCCATTCCCGCTCGATATCGAATCGTCGAAGGCAGCACGCTGACCGATGATTGCCCAGTATGCGGCCGGCCCACCGTGACCGTCCCCGTCCGGGGCAGCTTCTGGCTGCATCTGACCGTGCAGGATTCCCTCTTCTCCAACTACGTGATCCGCGATCTGGTCATTCGCAGCCTCGGCGGGGAGCTCGGCTATGAAGGCAAGGGCCAAGGTGCCTACCGAATAGGCGGCGAGGTGGCTCTCCTCCAGCGAATGACGCTCGAGGGATCCATCAACGAGTTTGACCACCTGGAGTTCGACAGCGGGCAGGTGCCCACGCAGGCACCTTTCTCTTGGATTGAGATCGACCTGCCGCAGGTCTCGCCCGTCAATCCACTGCGCATGTTCACCCTTCACCTGGTGGCCGTGCCGTGGCCGTCCCTGTGGTTCTCAACCGAAGTCGGCTTCCACGCCTCGACAGGGGCAATCCCTGTCAGCGAAGGCGACCTGCTCAGTCCTACGGGCCAAGTGGTTCGGACGAATGCCCAGCTCACGGCGCGGTTGGGGATCATGCCGATGGTACCTGACCTCGGCCTGGACGCTGTAGCCCTCGTGCTCCCGTCGCGGCCACCGGCGACGAAGGCCCTGGAGATCTGGTTCTCGACCCTCACCGACGCCGTCAGCACATCGCTCGGCCCGCTGGGCCATGGCGACCTGCTGAGCGATGCGGGCACGATCGTCCGTCACAACGCCGAGTTGGTCACTCCGTTCTTGCCCCAACCCCCGGTGCCCGACTTCGGTCTGGACGCCGTGAGCATCGGCCCGGACGGGGCCCTGCTCTTCTCGATCGAGGAGAGCTTCTTCTCGCAGAAGCTGGGCGTGATCATCGGCGATGCCGACCTGCTGTCCGACAACGGCCGAATCGTCAAGACCAGTGCCCAGCTGATGGCCGGTTTTCAGCCGGTCGAACCCGTGCCGAAGAGCTTTGGCCTGGACGCCGCTTATGCGTGGCCCTGGGGAGAGGTTTGGTTCTCCACCGGAGCGAACTTCGTGGACCTGAAATGGGGATCGGTCGGAAAAGGCGACTTGCTCAGTGACACGGGCCGCGTCATCGCGCGAAACCGCGAGCTGATGGAGGTTTTCGGCCCACTGGAGGACTTGGCCGACTTCGGTCTCGACGCCTTGCACGTGCTGCTGCCGATTCAGTTCGACGGTTGCGGCGTGATCACGTACGGCCCCTCGAATTGCCTCCTGTTCCAGGCCGATACCGGAGACCTCTACGTTCTCGACAACCTGGGCGACTTCCGTCTGGGCGATCGAGTTCACGTCACTGGGATCGTGAATCCAGACCCGGGCTGCGCCCCCGGCTGCCTGGGCGCCAGCGGCTGCATCGAGGGCAACACCATCCACAGCTGCATTGAGGCTTGTGGTGTGCTCGTGCAGGGAGTGGAGTGTGTCTTGTTCCAGGCTGACCGCGGAGGGCTGTACATGCTGGAGTATCTCAACGGCTTCGGTGTGGGCGATCGGGTCCGGGTAACCGGCGGCTGGAATCCCAATTGCCCCACCGCTTGCCAGCAGGGTAACAGCTGCATCGTGAACAACACGATCTCGGCTTCGACTCCGGCCGACTTCGACTGCGACTGCGATGTAGACCTGGACGATCTCGCGGCGTTCGAAGCCTGCGTTTCGGGTCCGGCCGTGGCCTGTGCGGGCGACTGCGCCAGGACCGACTTCGATCGCGACACGGACGTAGACCAGTCTGACTTCGGCATCTTCCAGCGATGCTACAGCGAAGCGAATAAGCCGGCGGATCCGCATTGCGCTCCCGAGGGGCCTCAAATCACGGGGAGTCGGCGAAGCGACTGCAGGCCGGGTCATTCCACCGAGAACGGCTATCCCTGGTGCGGCAAGGATGAACTCGACATTATCGCGCAGGGCCATTCCCTTCAGGTGACGCACCGCAACGCGGCCTACAACTGCTGCCTCGATAGTATCCAGGTCACCCTGAACGCTCAGGGACCGAACCTGCGTTTCTACGAGACAGAGACCCTCACCACCCCGTGTTTCTGCCTGTGCTGCTACGACACAACCACAACGGTTGAGGGCCTGACGCCCGGCGCTTACACCATCGAGTACTGCTGGCAGGATGAGGAGAGCGAGTATATGTGCCTGACCAGAGACGTGATGGTGTTGCCCTAGCCCTCATTCGGCAAAACCGATGCTCGTGGGTGCCCGCCTGGCGAGCTGCGGCAACAACATGTTCCCGGGTCCGCCTACTCCTACGGAGATGTTCGACCTTGTCTGCATGGCTGTCGGCCGCGTTGAACACTACCTGGCTCGTGGCCGGTCGGTGGGCAAGATGACCCGGAGGTGCTTACTGCACGGGCTGGCTGACGGGTAAGGGGCTGGAGGATCGCGAGCCCTCTTCGGCTCTGCGGCGACCCAATACGAGCAGAATCATGCCGATGGGCAGGTATCGCATCGCGTTCATCCTGTATTCAGCTTCTCCTTCCTGCCGTGGATGGCAGTCTGCAGCAAGATGGACACGGTATCGACCGGACGACAAGCCGCCGATCACCCCGTGATGTGCCGACGACAGCCCTGGACACCCTTTGGAGGGTTCTGTACAATGCAAACAATGTCTCCAGAGGCATGGTCGGGCATCACGGGGGATTGCCCAGTGTCTCTGATATCCCTGCGCGGGGGGTGCTCATGGCTCTTACCAAGCGATCAGGTCTGATGTTGAGTGGCCTGGGCGTCGCCGCCGCGCTGTGGCTGGTCGTGGTCACGCGGTCGTTTGCGGAGCTGCACGCGAGCAACTGTGTCTCGCCGTCCGGCCCATCCGAGATCGTACGGGCGAATCTCACGCAGATCATGGCCGCGCTGTACACGTACGCGAATGCTAACGACGAGGCGTTCCCTCCCCGGCTCTCGATGCTCTACCCGGAGCTGATCTCCAACCCTGCGGTATTCTGGAACCCCGGCGACAGCGATCCGTGCCCGACGACGATCGACAACGATGATCTGAACGGGATCAACAGCGACCAGGTGAGTTTCCGATACATCGGCGGCAGTGCAGCCGACGCACCATTCCTGGTGGTCCATGATCACTCGACCTCCAACAACGGCGGCCTCGGGGTCCACGCCGCGATCAGCTCGAGGGGCGGCATCAGTTTCCTGGCCCCAACGATGTCCCCGCCGTCGTTCACCGCGGCGGCCCGTGCCAACCTGGAGGCCATCGGGGCAGCGCTCCGCAGCT
Organism: Phycisphaerae bacterium; assembly: GCA_018003015.1. Classification (NCBI taxonomy): domain Bacteria; kingdom Pseudomonadati; phylum Planctomycetota; class Phycisphaerae; species Phycisphaerae bacterium. The sequence goes on from JAGNEZ010000061.1 coordinate 24,938, forward strand.
ATGCTGAGGACCACGAAGGCCACTATCCGCCGGCACTTTCGAAGCTGTACCCGGCATACATCGCCACCCCCGCAGTGTTCTGCAACCCGGGCGATACCGTCGGCCCGGGGAGCGTACCCCCAGCGACCATCAACAACGACACACCCAACCAAGCCAATAGCGCCCAGATTAGTTTCCAGTACATGGCTGCCGGGCAGAACCTGTGGGAGCTTTCGGCCGACGCCGTGCTCCTGCGAGAGAATCAAACTGGACTGGGAGGCAGGCAAGTGGCCCTGGAAGCACGCGCCAATGGGATCTACTCGATGCCGATCCACCAACTGACGCAGTTGACCATTTCCGGTCCTGATGCCGTGGCCGAAGGACACGCCGCGAACTTCGCCTGTCTGGCCACCTTCGATGACGGCACCATTCAGGATGTAACCCTGTCGGAGCACTGCCACTGGTTGGTATCCAACGGCCAGGGAGCGTTCGTCTTGCGCGGGCAGTATCTGGCCACACCGCTCATGCCAAACGACACGTCCGTCACCATCGAAGCGATCTACTACGGAGGGTCAACAAGCGAGCAGCAGACAAGCAAGACGATCACGGTTCTCGCCGACGCGGATGCCGACGGCGTTGAGGATTCGAAGGACCAGTGCCCCTGCACGATCGCTGGAGCGGCCGTCGACGCATTCGGCTGCCCGGCCTTGGTCTTCGGCGACGCGGATGGGGACGGCGATGTTGACACGGCGGACCTGGACACGTTCGTCGCGTGCGTATCGGGACCAACGGTGCCGGCGCGGGCGGGATGCAAGGCTTTCGACCGAGACCGGGATTCCGATGTCGATCAGAGCGATTTCGGCTATCTCCAGCAATGCTACAGTGGGACAGGACGGCCAGGAAATCCGAACTGCGCGGGATGAAGCTCCTCACCAGCGGCTTGCACCCCCAGGCCACTAAACAACGTCCCTACGGGACACGAAGCCCTCGGGATGCGAGAGCCGCCCGAACAAGAAGGCGGCCGGGACACAATCGCGAGGTGAAGCCGTGTCACCCCACCAGTCGCCACAGCACTGCGAAAGATGTCCCGCCAGGCACGGATCGAACCCATGCCGTCCCGAGATCTTGATGCTATGCTGGCGGTCGAGAAGGGCTGGACGCCCCGATCATCAGCACCTCCCCAGTTGAGGAGCGAAAACACATGCCGACTGTTCAGTCAACCCACCCGATTCGCACAACTGTCACCCTGCTGCCGGCCTTTCTTGGAGGTTGGATCTGGACTGCACCACTCGCCTCGGCGGCGGAACAACGGATGATCGACGCCCCGCCGGTCGGTAGCCAGGTGTGGCCGTCGGAGCCGCCCAACGATTGTCCGTTCGAGCTGTCCAAGAGTCTGACGGGGGTGTTCTTCACCGGGCGGCACAGCAACTACCACTGCGGCGACACATGGTATCCGTCCTGGGCCAGCGACGGCAATCTGTACTCGCCATGGACCGATGGCAACACGGACGGCGTGAGTTCGGGCTCGGGCGGCGAGCAGGCCGTGGCCGGACAGGGTGTACTGATCGGCGACGATCCGCTCCGGCTGACGATCAAGAACACCGCCCCGCCGCAGCCGGCCAGCCCCCGGCCGTACGAGGGCCGTTACCCGTGCGGCAGCCTGGTCCACAACGGTATCTGGTACTACGGCACTTACTGTCTGGGCCCGTCCGGCTCGGTGACCCACCAGGGCTTCACCTACAACTGGCCGGTGCTCGGGCCGATGCCGGGCTTCCGCATCTCCCGCGATGACGGCAAGACGTGGACGCCCTCGCCGCTGTCGCCGGTAAAGCCGCTCTTCCCCGAGCCGGCCAAGTTCATGGGTTCGGTCAAGATGGGCTGCCCGCACTTCGCCGATTTCGGCAGGAACATGGAGCATTCGCCGGACGGCAAGGCCTACCTCGTGGGTATGGGGGCCGAGGAGAACGATCCCAAACCCCGCTACGCAAACCTGAGCTGGATCACCGGCGACCAGGTCTATCTGGCCCGGGTCACGCCCAGCCTGGAAAACATCAACGACGTGAAGAAGTACGAGTTCTTCGCCGGGCACGACGGCCAGGGCAAACCGGTGTGGACGGGTAGTTTCGCGAAGATCAAGCCCGTACTGGAGTGGAACAACAACATGGGCTGCGTAACGGTCACCTACAACCCGCCGCTCAAGAAGTACCTCATGTGCGTGACCGACGGCTGGCCAACCTGCGCGAAGATGCGATCGTACATTCTGGAAGCCAACGCGATCACCGGCCCCTGGAGGCTGGTTACCTACATGAAGGACTTCGGCGAGCAGGGCTATTTCCTCAACTTCCCATCGAAGTTCATCAACAAAGACGGCCGGACGCTGTGGCTGTGCTACTCGGCCAACTTCGCACCCGACTGGAACGGAATAAAGCTCAGGATCAACCCGCCAGGCGGGCGATACGGCCTGTGCTTGCACGAGGTCAAGCTGCTGGCACCCGGCGAGAAGCCCACCATCGCGCCGAACCCGCTGGCCGGCCGGGAGAATGTGGCTCAAACCGCCCAGGTCGAAGCCAGCTCTGTCTACGACGGCTACTATGCGAAAGGTGCGATCGACGGCGTGGTCGGCGGATTCCCAGGCAGCACCGCCGAGGAGTGGGCCTCCAAGGGCGAGACCCTGGGGGCGTGGATCAAGTTGACCTGGGCTTCGCCGCAAACCGTCCGCCGGATCCAGCTTTTCGACCGACCGAACTCGCTCGACCAGATCATCGCCGGCAAGCTGGAGTTCAGCGACGGGACAACCCTCGAGTTGACCCAGCCGCTACCCGACGAGGCCGGGCAAGGTGTGGAGGTGTCCTTCGAGCCGAAGACCATCAGTTGGGTCAGATTCACGGTGACTGCGGTCAAGATGAGTTCGCCGAATATCGGGCTGGCGGAGCTGGCTGTGCTGGCGAGCTCGCAGTCATGAGATCAGCAGAGCCCGCACGCCGGAGGCTGAAGACCGGCCCACAAACCGGAGTTCCCTCACTGAAGCGCCGGTGCCGCACGGAAACCTCGCTGGCGAGACGACCACCGTCGACCACGGAGGGAGCCCGGACAAGACATACGACGCTTCGGTTCAGACCCCCGTGCCACACACGTGCCCCAGAATCGGGTATAGTACCCCCATGGGCGTGATGCGGGTCGGACTGATGGGACTTGGCCGCGGCGGCCGGCGGATTGCCCAGATCCTGAGGCAGAGCTCCTGGTGCGAGCTGACGGCCGTCGCCAGCCAGAAGTCCAAGGCCATCGAGCAATTCGCGGCCGAGCATCCCGGCGTGACCACGTATGACGATTTCCGCTCGATGATCGTGGCCAGCCCGCTGGACGCCCTGTTTGTGGCCGCCCCCCCCTACCAACGCGTCAAGTACCTGCCCCTGGCCGCCGAACGAAAGATCCCGGTGTGGATGCTGAGCCCGGCCATGCGCCAGTTTGCCGAGGCGGTCGAGCTGATGGACCGGTTTGAGAAGGCGGAATGCCCGATCGCCGTCTCGCGAAGCTGGGGGGTCGAACCGGCCATGCAGCCCGACTCGCTGGCTCTCGAACAAGCGGGCAAATTCTTCCTGGGCCGTGGCGAGGCGATGATCTGCTGGGACGACGACCTCGACTGGCGCGGCGATTCGCAGCGGGCCGGCGGCGGAGTCCTGCTCTACCGGGCCTACACCGTGGTCGATGCTCTGGTTCAGGCGATGGGTACGCCCAATCAGGTCTACGCCCGAATGGCCGGCGTCTCGCGGCCCGGCGGACGGTTCCCGTACGACACCGAAGACACCGCCGGCCTGGTGTGCCAGTTCCCTGGCGGAGGCGTCGCGGTCGTCACGACCTGCTGGACGGCGGGTCCAACGGCCACTACCTTGGTTCTGTTTGGCACCGGGGTTTCCATCCACATCGAGCCGGAGCAGATTGTGGTCCGCGACCGGACGGGAACAAAGGTGCTCAGCCGTCGAGAACGATCTCCCAATCCCCTGCAGCCCCAGATCGAGGGCTTCCTGAGCGAGCTGGCGGCATCCCCTCGACGCATCCGAGCCACGCTGCGTCAGCACCTGCCGACCATGGCCGTGATCCAGGCGGCGTACCTTTCAGCACAGACCGGCCAGCCGGAAAGCCCCGCCCGCCTGTTCGCGATGCACAACCTGGGAGCACCCCGCTCGGGCTGAGGCCAGACCAGCTCATGGAAGACCTCAACCTATTGCCACAAAGGATGTTACGCACCATGCAACGCAATCCAACAGCGGCACTTTGCATTCGGGACCCGGGCGGATTACACTGTGGGGTTCTCGACCTGCGCGGGGGATCCCCGCGCCGGCGTGCCAGACGAAAAGACGAAGCAAGCCGTCGCGGTCGGCTATCCAAGGTGGCTGGGCATGGGCATCGAAGAACTGCGCCAACAGATCGACAACATCGACCAGGAGTTGGTCGCCCTGCTCAACCGTCGCGCCACAGTCGTGGTCGAGGTCGGCAAGTTGAAGAGCACCTCGGGCGCCCCAATCTATGCCCCGGATCGCGAGAAGGCGGTCCTGGAGAAGATCTGCCGGGCGAACCAGGGACCGTTGCCCGACAAGACCCTGATGGCGATCTGGCGGGAACTGATGAGTGGGTCGTTTGCCCTGGAGCGGCCCCTGCGGATCGCCTACCTTGGCCCCCAGGGAAGCTACTCCCATCTGGCGGCGGTGGAGAAGTTCGGCCAGAGCGTCGAATACGAACCCGTGGCCAACATTCAGGGCGTCTTCCACGAGGTGTCGCACGAGCATGCCGATTTCGGCATCGTGCCAATCGAGAACTCCGTAGGCGGCGGCGTGATCGATACCCTGGACGCACTGGTCGAAACCGATGTGCAGATCTGCGCCGAGATCAACCGGGTGATTCATCACAACCTGCTGGCTAACTGCCCGTTGGAGGAGGTCAAGCAGGTTTACTCGAAACCGGAAGTCTTCGCCCAATGCCAGCGATGGCTGGCGGAGACGGATCTGGCGGGGACCACGATCCCGGTCGCAAGCACGAGCAAGGCGGCCGAGATGGCTCGATCGGAACCGGGAGCGGCGGCGATTGCCAGCACCCTCGCCGCGGAGCTGTACTCGCTCAAGATCGTGTGCGCCAATATCGAGGACAACGCCAAGAACGTCACTCGGTTCTTCGTCCTGGGAAACGAGGCGGCCAGACCGACCGGCGATGACAAGACATCCGTGGTCTTCACTACCAAGGACGAGCCCGGGGCCCTGGTGAACGTGCTGCAGGCTTTCCGCGAACAAGGGGTGAACATGTCGTTCATCCAGTCCCGGCCGAGCAAGAAACGGAACTGGGAATACTACTTCTTCGGAGATCTTAAAGGCCATCAGGAGGAACCTCGACTGAAGAAGGCCGTCGAGGCCGCCCGGGGCCACTGCCTGAGACTTAACGTGCTGGGGTCATTCCCCAGAGCTTCCGAGGATTCTTGAACGAACCAGAGTGGAGATGACGATGCGACGCAAGTATGTGGCGGGCAACTGGAAGATGAACCTGAATCTGGCCGACGCCAAGGCCTTGGTCAAGGGGATCCAGGCGGGTCTGCCGGCCAAGCCCGGGATCGACGTGGGAGTCTTCCCTCCATCCGTCTACCTGAAGAGCGTGGCCGAGGTCCTGCCGCCTTCCATCATCATGGGCGCTCAAAACTGCTACTTCGAGGCCGGCGGGGCGTTCACCGGCGAGGTTGCACCCCAGATGCTCAAGGACGTGGGTTGCACCTGGGTAATTATCGGACACAGTGAGCGTCGGCACATCCTGGGCGAGACGGGCGAAGTGCTCAAGAAAAAGGTCAAGGCCGCTCTCGCCGCCGGTCTCAAGGTGATCTACTGCGTGGGCGAACTGCTCGCCGAACGGGAAGCCAACCAGACCGAGCTGGTCCTGCGCCGCCAGATCCGGGAGGTCCTCGGGGTAGACGTCACTCTGGACTCAGTGGTCATCGCCTACGAGCCGGTTTGGGCGATCGGCACGGGTAAGACGGCCACACCAGCCCAGGCCCAGGAAGCCCATGCCTTCATTCGCGGCGAGATCGCCAGTCTGTATAATAGTACCGTCGCCGGCAAGCTGATTATTCAGTACGGCGGTAGCGTCAAGGCAAGCAACGCCCAGGAACTGATGGGCCAGCCCGACGTGGACGGGGCTCTGGTCGGCGGCGCAAGCCTCAAGGCCGAGGAATTCCTCGGGATCATCAACGGCGGGATCGCCGCTCAGGCTGGCGGAAAGTGATTTCAAAGACCGTCCCCGCCAAGGGGACCCAGGAAGGATAACTCGAGATGCAGATTCTGGCTTCAGGGACCACGTGGGTGCACCTGCTCGTCACGACCATGTTCGTGGGCATCTGTACTCTGCTGATCATCGTCGTCCTGCTCCAGAAGGGCCGGGGCGGCGGACTGGCCGGGGCCTTCGGCGGTGCGGGCGGCCACAGCGCGTTCGGCGCCAAGACCGGCGACGTGTTCACCTGGATCACCGTCGGCTTGACCGCAGCCTTCATCCTGGCGTCGATTCTCGGCAACTACTACTTCGTCCCCGTCACCGGAGCGTCCGTGACCACGCCGGTCGTGGCCCCCGTCGGGGCGCCGCAGGACAGCGGCGATGCGTCGGACGAGGCGGCACCAGCCGAGAAGACGCCGACCACGCAGCCCGGCTGACGGTCACCGTCGTAGTCGCGGCCACGCTTGGAGGCCAGCGCGTCCATGATTCACTCCATGACGGGTTACGGCGAGGTGCAATGCAGCGACGACGGCGTGGCGTATCTGCTGGAGGTGCGGAGTCTGAACAACCGTTACTTCAAGGCCACCATCAAGTTGCCGGAGCACCTCTCGCTTTTCGAGTCGGAAATCGAGAAGCTGCTTCGCTCACGGCTGAATCGCGGCAGTGTCTCCTACCATCTCCGGGTCCGGGACACGACCGCGGACGCGGCCCAGGAAATCAACGTGGCAGCCCTGAAGAGCTACCTGCAGCAGCTGCGGGCAGCCTCGGCAGACGCGGTCACCAGTATCGATCTGGCCGCCCTGCTGGGCCTGCCGGGCGTGTGCCAGCCCCCGGAGATGGACGATGCTCAGCGCGAGCATCAGTGGAAGATCATCGAGGGCATCTCGAAGCGGGCTATCGAACGCCTGCTCCAGATGCGTGAAGTTGAAGGACAGGCCCTCTGCGAGGACTTGGTTGCCCAGTGCGAGCAGATTCGCCGAAACCTGGCGTCGATCGCCGAACGGGCTCCCATCGTCCTGAAGGAGTACCACCAGCGGCTGACCCAGCGGGCCAACGAGCTGATCGGAGAGGCCAAGCTCCAGCTCCAGCTCGATGACGTGAAACGCGAGGTCGCCCTGTACGCCGAGCGGTGCGACATCAACGAGGAGATCGCCCGGCTGGGCTCGCACCTCGACCAGTTCGAGAAGCTGTGCCGCGAAGGCCGCGAGGCCGGGCGAAAGCTCGATTTCCTGGCCCAGGAAATGCTCCGGGAGACCAACACGATCGGCAGCAAGGCCAATGATGCCCGGATCGCTCACCATATTGTGGAGGTCAAGGGGGCTATCGACCGGCTCAAGGAGCAGGTCCAGAACATCGAGTGAGCGGCATGGGCGGTATCCTGGTATGTGTCAGCGGGCCCAGCGGGGTCGGCAAGACGACAGTGTGCAAGCGGCTTGCTCAGCGGCTCGACGCCCTGCTGAGCGTGTCAATCACCACCCGGCCCCGGCGAAGCCACGAGGTGGATGGTCGGGATTACTGGTTCATCAGCCGCGAGGAGTTCGAGCGGCGGCTTGAACGTGGAGCGGTGATCGAACACGCCCAGGTGTACGGGGGGCAGTACTACGGTACGCCGGCCGAGCCGGTGATCGAGGCCCTTGCCGCCGGGCGAGTCGTCATCCTGGAGATCGAAATCAACGGCACGATCCAGGTGAAGCGCCGTTTCCCGGACATGGTGGGCGTCTACCTCACCGCCCCGACGACTGAAGAGCAGCGCAGCCGCCTGGTGGGCCGGGCGGAGGACTCTCCGGCGGCCGTGGCCGAGCGACTGAGCAAGGCCGAACAGGAAACGGACCAAGCCCGCGCGTGCGGGGCCTACCACTACTTCGTGGTCAACCAGGACGTGGAAAAGACCGTCCTGGAGCTTGAGCGGATTGTACAGGAGAAACGACGAGCATGATCGAGGCATTGAAGGACGACACGATCATCAAGAAAGTGGGCGGCCGGTTCAAACTCACCGCCCTCATGCAGAAACGGTGGGTCGAGCTGATGCAGGGCAGCCGCCCGTTGGTCGACACCGCCAGCAAGACGGAGCTCGACATCATCGCCGAGGAGATCATCGGCGAGAAAATCACCGCCGAGATCGGCGAGGACTCGGCCGTGACGCCGGAGGCCGGAAGTACCGACGATGACACCTGACCTGAACGGGTACGAAGTGATCGTGGCCGTGGGCGGCGGGATCGCCGCATACAAGGTCTGCCACGTCGTATCCCGGCTGGTCCAGCGAGGCTGCGGGGTCAACGTCGCCATGACCGACGCCGGGACGAAATTCGTCACCCCGCTCACCTTCCAGGCCCTCACCCGGCGCCAGGTCTTTACCACCCTGTGGCAGACCGAAGGACACTATGACCCCCAGCACCTGAGCCTCACCGAACTGGCCGACCTGTTGCTCGTCGCACCGGCTACCGCCGACCTGATCGGCAAGTTCGCGGCCGGCATCGGTGACGACCTCGTGACTACACTCATGCTGGGGCGCGGTTGCCCCGCCCTGCTCGCCCCTGCCATGAACACGCGGATGTGGGAGAACCCCATCGTCCAGCGGAACGTGATCTCGCTCCGCGAATGGGGTTACGCCTTCGTCGAGCCGGGCGAGGGCTGGCTGGCCTGCGGAACGACCGGTACCGGCCGCATGGCGGAAGCCGACACCATCCTCGACGCGGTCACTCAGCTACTTCGACTGAAGCCACCCAGACAATCTCCCTGAGGCACATCACGTGAACGTGCTCATCTCGGCCGGTCCGACTCGCGAGTACTTCGACTCGGTACGCTTCATCTCCAACGCGTCATCGGGAAAGATGGGCTACGCCATCGCCGGCGCGGCGGCCAGACGAGGCCACCGGGTCACACTGGTAAGCGGGCCGGCGACGATCCATGCCCCCAAAGGCGTCAAGGTCGTCCGCGTCGTGACTGCCGCCGACATGGCCCGGGCCTGCAAGCAGGCGTTCAAGACCGCCGACGTCGCGGTCATGACGGCAGCCGTCTCCGATTACCGCCCCGCGACTCGGGCAGGCCGCAAGATCCCCAAGCCAAAGAAGGTCATGCGCGTCCGACTCGAGCCGACCGAAGACATCGCCGCCGCACTCGGCAGTCGCAAGGGAAACCGACTGCTGGTCGGCTTTGCGATGGAGGACCACGGAGGCTACGCCAAGGCCCGGCGCAAGTACCAAAAGAAGAACTGCGATCTGATCGTGCTCAACGGCCCCGAGAACCTCGGAGCAGACCACGCACGAGTCGAGCTCTACACCACCCGCCAGGGTTGGTCGCGCCCGATCCAGGGCACCAAAGCCCAAATCGCCCGCCGGCTTGTCCTGGCCATCGAGCGCCTCGCGACCCGTCCGGCAGACGTGTAGCGTGCGAATCATCCCCCCGCCGGTCTCACCCGCTATCGGGCGCTTCTCACCCTGTGCAAGAGGCGTTATCCTCTCCGTCGCGGCACCTGTCGCCGCCTGGAGATCAACCGCCCATGCTCAGCCTGCTTGACGCCATCCGCCAGCAGATCGGCTACATGGTCAGTCTGCCCGAACGAACCATCCGCTCCCTTGCGGCTGTCGTCGGAGGGACGACGTCGCTACTGACCGAAACCCTCTTTCCCGAGGCACTCCGCGGCACGACAATGTACCGGATATTCCTCGGCGACACGCAGCGGTTCCTGATCGAGAAGATCGCCCGGATCGAAAAAGAGACCAAGACCGCCGCGGGTGAAGCGGCCGACCCGGCGTTCGTGCAGAAGAAACTCGTGGGCGGGGCACTTGAGACCGCCGGCCTGTTCGCCATGCACTTCTCACCGTTGTGGGTCTTCGCCATCGCCGGCGACGCCGCTGCGGGCAGCAGCGTCTTCCTCGACCGGTTGGTGCAACAACTCAAGAGCAACGGCGTCATCCCGCTCGACGCGAGCATCTCCGGCCTGACCGACCTGTTGGCCGCCGTGCAGACAACCGCCAGCCAGAGCGCTTCCGCAATCGACACCCCACCGTTGTCCCGCGACGAACTCGGCAAGCTGGCCTCGGACATGACCGCCAACTACGGTCGCATGTTCACCGGCGTGACCGACCTGGCCCCACGC
>JAGNEZ010000062.1 GCA_018003015.1 Phycisphaerae bacterium
TAGCCCTGCGGTTCGCGAACCTCACCGCCGGTGAACTCCGGGAGCAACGGCCGCCGGGCACGATTCGCCCGGCCGGGCCGTGCAATTCGGCACCTTCGTGCTGGCTTTTATGCAACTGGGGGGTCTACTACATGGCCATCGAGCCGTATGCCCGCCGCTTCTGGCCTCATTCGCTCATTTCCTGGACGAGGGTGCTGACCGGCCGCCTCGGCGACCCGCTGGTCGGCCGCGATATTCTCATCGGCTGTGCGTTCGGCGTGACGATCTTCGTCCTGCAGCAACTCAGTGCCTTGGCGGCGCTCCACACACCTCGCCCCTGGTCGGCGATGGTAGGTCCGATTCTGGACTGGGAACTGGGCCAGTTGTCGGGATATCAGTTCATGGCCAGCTCGCTGGTCAATGCGGGCCTTCACGCGATCACGCGGAGCCTGATCATCCTGGCCCTCATGCTGATTCTCCGGCTTGTCTTCCGTCAGCGATGGCTGGCGGTTTCCGGCCTGTTCCTTCTGCTGACGGCCGCTTGCGTCCTCGCGTTGGATCCTGCCAGCCTGCCAGCGTTGATTACGTGCGCCTTGCTGGGGGCCGGGGCCGCCTGTGCACTCGACGGTCCCGGATTCCTGGCCTTCGTGATCAGCCTGTTCGTGACCCGACTCCTGGTTCTGGCCCCGCTGACGCTCGATCGGCATGCATGGTACGCGAGCCAAAGTTTGCTTTCCGTCCTGATCGTCGTCGGCCTGGTTGCGTGGTCGTTGAAGACAAGTCTGACACGAAGCAGCGGCGCGAGGCGCCCGTCATCGGCGGCGTGAGCGTAACCCAGACGACCCCATGGTCGACGACAGAAATGGTCAGTGGACCGCTCTGCTATTCAATCCGGACCCTCGGCGCCAATTCGGCGTTCTGAGGATGGGATACGCACTCCGCCTCCCCCTCAGCACGAGGATCGCTTCGGCTGGTTGATCTCTCGGGCTTCCCCCAGGTCCACCCTCACATTCTCACTGCCAGACCGCGCGGTACTCATCCCCCAGTCCCACTCGAACCCGTCAGCATCGCAGGATCGTTGTTGATTTCGATGAGCCTGTCGAGCCGGGTGATCGTCAACGTCTCGCGCACCAGCGGCTGAAGACCGCTCAACACGAATCGTTGCCCCCGCGACTTGAACTCCCGGGTGAGCTGAACCAGTCCGCCTAACGACAGGCTGGGGACGAAGCTCACTTTGGTCATGTCCAGGACCACGGCCAGTTGCGGTGATTCCGCGCCGGCCGCCGAGGTCTCGGCCCGGACGGCGGCGAGATTCTTCTCGTCGAGACTCTCGTGTAGGACCCTGACAACGACGAAATTCGGGAGCCGTTCGACGATGGTGGAAGGTGAATCCGGCATAGGTTGCTCCTGCAAGGCCTGTCAATGTCAGGCAATGCCTCCGATACGCTTGATGCCGCGCATGGCAATGGAAAGGGCTTCCGGATTGGTCGCCCAACGAAGCGCCTCCGTTCCGCTGATCTGTTCCTGCTGGTACATCGACAACAAGTGCTGATCGAAGCTCTGCATCCCAGCTTCGCCTCCCTGCACGTAGGTCGCCAGGTCGTTCAGCCGTCCCTCCATGATGAACTTGGTGGTCACCGCGCCACCGCGGAGGATCTCGACGGCCGGCCGGCGCTTCTCGTCGTGGCCACTAATCAGTCGCTGGGAAATGATCGCCTCAATGGAATTGGCCAGCTGCGAGAGGAGCACCTTGTGCTCGGCCGGAGGGAACATCGCAATGATTCGCTCTATGGTTTGCGGCGCGTTCGCGCTATGCACGGTGGAGAACACCTGGTGGCCTGTGTCCGCGGCGCGAAGGGCGATTCGCAGCGTCTCCACGTCGCGCAGCTCGCCCACAAGGATGACGTCGGGATCCTGCCGCAGGGCCTGTCGCAGAGCCTGGTCGAATGATGTCGTATCCGAACCCACTTCGATCTGAGTCACCAGGGCTTTCTTGTTGCTGTGGAGGTACTCGACCGGATCCTCGACCGTAATGATCTTGGTGCGGTAGTTGGTGTTGATCAGATCGATCATCGACGCGAGGGTGGTACTCTTTCCGCTGCCGGTCGTGCCGGTCACCAGGGTCAGGCCTCGCCGGGCCATGGCGATGTCGTGAATCACCTGCGGGAGCTTGAGGGCGTCGATCGAAGGTATTTCGGTGCGGATCACCCGCATGGTCATTCCGAACCGCCCGAGCGTGCGGAAGGCACTGCAGCGGAAACGGACACCCGACGGGAGCGCGTGGGAGAAGTCCAGCCCGCTCGCCGCCGCGCCCACGAGATCGTCGGTGAACCGTTTCGGAGCGATGGCCCGCAGAAAGGACAACATGTCGTCGTCAGTAATCAATGGACCTTCGATCACTCGAATCTGGTTACCCAGCCGCAGCATGGGCGGGGATGAGCACTGCAAATGGATGTCAGCAGCTCCATTGTCGACGGCAAATCTCAGAACGCGTTCAAAGTCCATGGTCACGCTCCCGCTGCCGGAGTTGGACAGACCGGCAGTATAACAGGTACCGCGACCCAGGGCACGCCTGCCCATCATTTGCCCGGGCCGGCAAGATACTTGTCGTCGATCTCCCAGAAGCTGTCGCCGCGTCTGGTCAATGGCCGTCCGTTCTCGATTCCCGGATCGCGGTTGTCACGAAGAAGGAGGATGACGTCGGAGCTGACGGCCGGGCTGGCGTGGAAGTAGCTATGCCCCAGAAAGCCCGTGTTCACGCGAGCGTCGACGATCTGCATCTGAGAAATGGCGTTCAGGACCTTCCGCTGCTCAGGGTTCAGGTCGTCCCACCTGAGCTGCCCGATACGGCGCTTGCTGCCGAAGAGGACATCCGCAACTCCGATCGCCCGGTCCGTGGGGGACACGTAGACGGTCATGCGTTCGGGAACCAGGGGGAGAAGTTCGGCGGTAATCCTCTGACTGGTCACCTCGAAGTCAAGATCCGCCGCTGCCAGAATCACGTTGCCCAGTTTGAGTTCGGACCGCGTCTGCTTGCCGGCCGCTCGGCATTCGAGATTGAGTTCGCGGAGCGCCGTGGTGAGCACATCCGTTCCTCTGCTGTGCGCGATCAGGTGCATCTTCTCGAGGTCCGGGCAGGAAGCGACCGTCCGCAGGAACTGCCTCAGGTGGTATCCTGTGAACTGGCCCGATTCGCTGTCGTGTGAATAGCCGCCAAGCGCGCCTTCGGGAGAACCCGCCGGCCATGTGTAGATGATCGGAACGCCGGTGTGCCCCATGAAGTGCCACAGGCCCGCCATGACGAACGCGGCGTTCTCGAAGGTGTTGCTGAAACCATGCACGTAGATGTAGCACTCATGACGAGGCGTTTTCGCCAGACGCTCCGACAGAAGCGCCACCAGTCTCCGCTCGTTCTCCGACCGTTTCGCGACAGACTCCGGGCTTTCCTCGAAAGTGGCTCCGTGGATGCCCGCAAGGTCGGGAACGGAGGGAAAGCGGCCAAGTTCGCTGATCTCCGCCATGTTCAGCGGAAGACTCCTGCCCCGCCGTTGCGTGCGGCTCTCGCGAACCAGATCGTCCCAGGACAGATTCCGGCCGATCTCGACGGTACACGACCCGAACGCGAGCGACTTGGACCGCTCATGTCCATACCGCAGCCCGGCCTTCTTGTCCTGCACCGGCAGCCGGTCGGTCGCGTAGATCACCTCGATCCGGCTGCTCTGCAGCGCCGGCGGCACCGCCTGGAAGGGATTGTCCTTCGCTCCAATGTACAGATTGGGCGTCGGCATCAATTCCTGCTGGCACCCCGCGAGCAGGAACCCGCACGCAAGAGCGAGCGTTGTCGTCAGGCGAGTGTGGTATCTTGTCATGGGCGTTTCTCCATCCCGGGCAAGCCCTCGCGGATACGTTGCGAGAACGCAGGATCCTTATCCAGCGCATTGGCCCGTTCGTTGACGTGGGAGCGGGCCTTCAGTTCGGCGAACGGCAGGCTCTGGTCCAACCGGCCGTTGGCGTACGCCAGTTCGTCTATTCGTCCGTTGAGCAGAATCCGCCAGTCCCACGGTGAAGCCACGTAGGCCCTGGCGTGGCCGCGGATGTTGGTCGTGCAGTTGCTGGTCAGGGCATTGTACCACTCGGGATGCTCTTTCAGGCTGTTGACGTGTCTCAGATAATCGAGGAACACGCTTCGCACCATGTCCGGTGTCGTTTGCAGGGCGTACAGGTAGACATCCTCGTGACGATAGTTTGTGCGGAGCCGCACGACGTCACGTTCATCGGCAACGACGTAGGTCAATTCGTACTGCCGGAAGAACCCTCTGATCGCGGAATAGTCCTCGCCTTTCTCCTTCCGCGTTTCAATGGAGACGCAGAGATAGCCTCCCCCGTCGAATCCGAAGCTGAGCATGGTGTGGGCGATCATCGGCGAACCCCAGTAGATGAGGAACAGGTCCGCTGTCCGCAGCTTATCGAGCTCGTACGTCCGGTCGTAGTGGCGAACGCCGTAATCGGTTTCGCTCCGGTAATCGCAGTTGCGGATGTTGTGGATCGTGATCCGATCCCCGTCGATCGTAGCGAAGGGCAACACGGCCACATCGGGCTGCCAGTCACGGTCGTTCGACGGAGGGATCCTCAACCACCAGATGACGAGCAGCGCAAACACGCCAACGAAGACCAGCACGCCTCGGCGCCGCGGCCGTACACGCCACAGAATCGCCAAGGGACCGATTCCAAACAACACGGCCGCGACGGGCCGGAGCCAGGCCGTCAGATTGGAGTAGTACAGGGCCAGCACCCCCCAGCCGATCATGCCCGCCAAGACACACGCGAGCGTAACCCGCCCCGCCCACACCAGGAGCTTTCTTCGCCTGCGCGGCTCGGCCGGTGTCTCGACGGCGAGGGTTGGAGCGGCGGTTGTCATCGGCACGCTGCTTTCGGGTTGGTGACTCGCTCCTACCGGAGCTTGTAGCCCACCACGCGGCCTTGGAACTCAAACGGCTGACTACCCTTGTTGGACTTCAGCCAGACTCGGGCCATCCCGCCGGGCAGGCTCTCGTTCTGCCACACCTTGGCGGAGACGCCCTGCCCGTATTCGGGGAAGTCACCGGCCGCCACCACGGTGCGGACCCGGCATTGGAAAGCCTTGCCTGCGACAGTGATGGTCTCCGCCGGGAGTTCGGTGATCTTCGCGTCCGGCTTGGTGAGCGGGTGCTCCGCCGGGTTGATCATGGCGTCTACGAGGAACTGCTGCACGCGTGAAGGCTCCTTGTCGCTGCCCCCCACCGGAACGTAAGTGCGTTCAACCAGCAGCCGGTCCTCATGCTTGGACATCAGTTTCGCGGTCATACGCAAAGGCTGCTTCATACCGTCGGCCACTTGGTAGCCTTCAAAGGTGACCGAGGCGCCTGGGTTCAGGCTCGCCCACCGCTCGTAGTCCGGGTTGCGCACCTTGCCGGCCACCGACGTCACCTTCTCCTGACGAGCCATGCTGGCCATCACCAACGGAGCCAGGTAATGCTGCACGAAGGGCGCCTTCAGCGCGTCGGTATGCCCGCCGAAATCGCCGTATTTCTCGAACTCCGGCCGCCAATGGATGTGCACGACCCTGGCATAGGCGGCCCGGGTCGCAGAGGACGAACGGGCCGGCATCTCGAAACCGCGCAGTCCGGCCGAGGGAACAGTGCCCGATTGCCGGTCGGCCGTGCCCGCCATGGGTACCAGGAACGCCAGGACGCCGTCCTTTTCCGATGTGAAGACATACATGCGGTTGCGGAGGCGTTGAAGGGCTTTCGTTAGATCATAATCAGCACTGATGGACGCACCGCAGAGAATGACGTTCTCCACCGGGCAGGATGTCGGCAGGGCTTCGAGGACGAACACGGTAACAGCAGTCCCGGCGGACAAGCCGATCAAGGTCACCGGGGCGCCCGGATGATCCTTGACGTACTGCTGAATCCGCTGGGCGCATTCCTGGGCCTTGCCCCGCTTGTACTCGACGCTCGCGTTCTGGTCGGGCACCACGCCGAGGCCGGTGTTCCAGGGGAAGATCTCGCCGGCTCCGTTGTAACCGGCCTCGAGCATGCCCTGTTTCAGGCCTCCACTCCAGTTCGAGAACGCGCCGCCGCCGCCTGCACCATCCAGGTAGTAGACGTAGCCGCGAGTCATTCGTTCCGTCCGGTCCGGCATCTGTTGGCTACAACCGGCGGCCAGCAGGGCCAAGGCGATCACAACTTCAGCCCCGCAGCTTCCGAGTAAGCGTACGGGGATCGCAGCACATGCGTGTAACGGTGTCTTCCTGGTAGCCATCTGGTTCGTCATCGACGTTTCCTCCGCTAGAAAGTCATCTGCATTCTCAGGCCACATACCAAGGCCGTCTCTCGATCCTGGAAACCGCCGCCGGGGCGAACGATCACCTGCAGATCGGGACTGACGTGCAGCCAGGGCGTGACCTCGATGTTGTAGTAGGCTTCGACCCCCTGCTCGTCAGACGCGCTGAGGATCGCGGGCAGGTCGTTGCTGAGGTTCGCCAGGAAGTACCCGACACCGTAACTGTCCTTTGCGCGGGTCGGGATCAAACCCTTGCCGCCAAGTCCGAGGCTGTAGAACTGGTCGAAGGGGTTGGACTCGCCGGTCGAGAAGCCGAAACGCCCGAAGAGGCCAAAGCCCTGCGCGGGGTCATCCGGCTTGGTGTACAGGTACTGGTCGAAGTTGTAGTACATCATCCAATCGTCCGGGCGGGTGTCGACCTCGAAACTCCTGGTTGCACCGGCCAGTCGGGCCAGCCGCATCAGAGGCCTGGATTTCGACAGGAACTGGCGAAACGCAATGGTGGGCAGGTTGATGCGGATGTCCTGGTCCAACAAGGCACGATCGCGCGAACTCCACGCCCAGCCGAACCGCTGGTGGCCCGTCTGACCAAACGGCTTGATCGTCAGTTCCCACTCCTGGCTTACTGAAAGCCAATCGCGCCCGTGAAACGTGGTGTTGAACCCGGTGCGCGTGGCCGCACCGTTGGGATCGTTGTCGCTGATCCCGCTGGTGACCTTCAGCCACTTGGTCGGCATGTAAACGGCCGCGGCGGTCATGGCCGTGTAGGGCGCGTAGAGCCCCAACATCGGGTTGAGTCTGAACCCGGTGTTCATGAACTGGGTCGTCTCGTTGGCGGCGAACTCGGTCATGTCGCCAAGTCCCAAGCCGTTGATCTTCCCCAAGACGACGACGAACTGCTCTGAGAACGCCTGGGTAAGGTAGAACTCCGAGAGGGTGGTGAGTCCGCCGTCATCAGGAAGGGGCAGCAGAGCATCGAAATTCGGCGGGAGGACGGCCCCGGTCTTGCGCATGACGCTCTGGCCGAATTGCGTCTCACCGTGAAGCGTGAGGAGACCACCGGGCCAGAGATTCATCCGGGCCGAGTCCAGTTTCAGCGTGTAGTCCGCCGATCCGGCGTAGCGGAACCCGTTGTTCGTGTCCTTCCCGCCGTGAGCGTTGTCCTGCAGAATCTGCGTGGCACTCAACTCGAACAAGACACCGTGTTCGGAAAGGTCCGCCCTCGCCCCACCCCAGTCGCCGGTCAGGTACTGGCGACGGGCCAAGTCGCCGGTGTAGTCCGGCAGTTGCTGGATGATCGAGGGCATCGCGGCCTTGGCAGGGATCTCAGCGGCCTTCCCGCGCGATTCCGGCACCTTCCGGTCGGCCGGCTGAGTCGTCTGCCCCAAGACGCTACCGCTCAACCACGCGCACGCCGCCAACAGACAGATACGTTGAATCATCACGGAGACTCCTCGGACAGAGAGGCCTTTCCGAACCCGCGCCTTGCACTGCCGTCCCATGTCGCCTTCCACGCCCCGCATGCTGAGACGGACGATTGCAACCCGCAGATCAGGAGTGCTATCATCCTGTCGTCAGCAGGAGCGAGACCTGCCCTGAAAGCCCAAGCACGCACAATGACCATTCCAGATTCGGCCCAGCCTCCTCCAATGTACTGCTGCCGCATATGGCCGTCCAACCATTCAGCAGTCCCCTGCCGAGACGCCTTTGCCTTTGACGCTGACATGAGGCCGCTTGCCCGCCGAGGACCGCCGAACTGACACCACCACTCATCTCCTTGCGCCGTCCGACGACCCCTTCGGGGAATAGCCAGGGCCAGCGCGCATCCCAGGGGCGCGACCCACACCGAGGACTCCATGAATCTCTGAAATCGATGTCGCTGAAGCCACGTCATTAACACACCTCGCCGGGTGAGATCACATGCAAGCTCTTTCGGTTTTGCCAACACACCCGTCGCCGGACGAGAACCGACCGATCGAGGGCATACACCAACCCACAAGGGCCGAACGATCACTCAACGCAATCTACTGAAAGACGCGATGCCCGACAATCGAGCGCTCCTGCCGGCCCCTATCCATCCCAACACGAAGCGGATCTAGCGTCGCCGGATCGCAGCCGCCAGGACCGCTCACGAGCCTCCTCCAACGACGAACAGGACAACACTGCCGCTGACATCATACGGCAACCCATGCCCCGCTTAGAAACACGCTCCCACCAGGTCAAGCCAACTCTCAATCCTGATTCTGAATCCCATCGATACAGCCGGTCACACCAGTCCTGATGTTGGCGGCATTGCCCTCGTCGGTGTCGATGTGCATCGCCAGGCGGAAGTTCGAATCCACGCGGACGCGGACATCGCCAAATACCAGTTCGCGGTCGCCGGGCACTCGTACGCGCACGGTGGATTTGTCCTTGACTCCGTACCGGAGCGCGTCGGCCGGTGTCATGTGGATATGACGCAGGGCGCAGATGACCCCACGGTCGAGAACAACGCTGCCGGCCGGGCCCTCGAGCGTGCAGCCGGGCGTATCGCGGATATCGCCGGATTCGCGAATGGGCGGGTGGATGCCGAGCTTGAATTGCTCGGTCATCGCAATCTCCACCTGTGTGGCTTTGCGCGTCGGCCCCAGCACGCGCACGCGTTCGATTCGGCCCTTCGGCCCGACGATCGTGAGCTGTTCCTCGCAGGCAAACTGCCCCCGCTGCGACAGATCGCTCTGGCGGGTGAGCTGGTGGCCCTGGCCAAACAGAGCCTCCACGTGGTCCTGGCTCAGGTGGATATGGTGGGCGGAAATCTCGATGAGGACCGGTTCGCCCCGCTGAGCTTCGAATACGCGCGTCAGGTAGGAGCGACTCAGGGCCCGCAACGTCTCGCGGGCGATCATCCGCTCCTCATCCGTCGGAACGACGAGCACGGTAACCCTGGAATCGTTCGTCGAGATACGACATACTTCGTCGAAGCCACGGGCTTCGCGATTCCGTACCTCATCAAGCTGGATGCCCATGCACTCCAGGCCCTGCAACGCCAGAGACCGCACCCCCGCGCTGCCCTGCCCGATGCCGCCGGTGAAGATCAACACGTCCAGCCCGCCCATGGCCGCCAGATAGGCCCCGATGTACTTGCGGACCCGATAGCAGAACGCCTTCAGCGCCACCAGCGCCCGGGCGTCGCCCGCATCGGCGGCGCGCTCGACTTCGCGCATGTCACTGGAGACACCCGAGAGGCCCAGCAGGCCGCTGCGCTTGTTCAGCAGTTCATCGACCTGGGCATCGTCGAGGCCCGCCGCTCGCCGCAGGTACGAGATCGCTCCCGGATCGAGATCGCCGCAGCGCGTGCCCATGATGAGCCCCTCGCCAGGCGTAAACCCCATGGACGTATCCACCGACCGGCCATGGTCCACCGCACACAGCGAGGCACCATTGCCGAGGTGGCAACTGACGATCTCCAGTTCGTTGACGCGCTTCTGGAGGTACTGGGCGGCGCGCAGAACGACGTAGGAATGAGAGCTTCCGTGAAAACCGTACCGGCGCACGCCCTTCTGCTGGTAGTGCTCGTACGGAAGACCATACAGATACGCGTACGACGGCAGGGTGTGATGAAACGCCGTGTCGAACACGGCGACGTGGGGCACCGACGGAAACACCTGCATGGCCTCGCGAATACCGGCCACGTTGACCGGATTGTGAAGCGGCGCGAGCGGACTCAGAGACTCGATCTCCGTGAGCACTCCCTCCTCCACAACCACCGCTTCGGAGAACCGTTCGCCCCCATGCACCACGCGATGACCCACGACGCTGATGTCCGAAGCCTCCCGAATCACGCCTGTCTGAGGCGCTGACAGCTCGCTCAGCATCGCGCGGAAGGCATCGCCGTATCCC
Organism: Phycisphaerae bacterium; assembly: GCA_018003015.1. Taxonomy (NCBI): domain Bacteria; kingdom Pseudomonadati; phylum Planctomycetota; class Phycisphaerae; species Phycisphaerae bacterium. Next base: position 10,183 of record JAGNEZ010000062.1, read on the forward strand.
CCCTTCGGCAACTCTCGCTTCACTTCGCCTCCGGGGCCGCGATGCACCAGGCAGGTACCGCCGGCTCCGATACGTTCCACCTGGCCGCGGGCCGTATTGGATTCTTTGGCCGTGTCGAAGAAGGTGTACTTGAGCGAGGAGGAACCGCTGTTGACCACGAGGATCTTCTCCGGCCGCTCGCCCTTGAGGCGCAGGCCGTACGGATCGTCGCTTTGGCGGAAGGCCGCGGCCGCCTTGGCCGGGTCGGCCATGACCTGCTTGAACCGCTCAGCAATGGTCTTGGAAATGTACTGGACGGCGCGGGGGTCGGTCATGATGGCGGACTGGAAGACGGTGACCGGGATGCGCAGCACGCGACAGCGGGTCTCGGCGATGAAGTCGGCCATGGTCTTGTCGCCGCTCATCAAGGCCATCTCGCCGAACGTATCGCCGCCTTTGAACCGCCCGATGACCTGACGCCGGCCGCCGTCGCCGAGAACGGAGACCGCCAGGTCGCCCTCGAGCAGAACGCCAAGGAAGGCGGCGTCCTCGCCGAACTCAACGACGGCCTCGTTGGGCTCATACGAGGCAACACGTGATTCGCTCACCAACCGATCAAGTCGGTCGTCGGAGAAGTGCTTGCAGAGACCGACCCGCTGCCTGAGGAACTCGACAAGTTGCGGATGTGTCATCATTGGTTCTGACCTCTCGATGGCTATGGCTTGTCAGTGAGGCTCAACGTCACGTGGATGACGTCCTCGGCTTGCGTTTCCGTCATCGGGAGCCCGCTGCGCAGGAAGACGGAGAGCATCGCCCTGTTCTTCGTAAGCACTTCCGCGTCGAACCGGCTAACGCCCTTTTCTCGTGCGATGCGGGTCAGGTGTCTCAGTAGGCACCCGGCGATTCCTAGTCCCTGGTAGTCTTCCTCGACGATGAACGCGATCTCCGCCCCGCGCGAGCCGTTCAGGTCGAAGGCCACATAGCGACCACCGCCGATGATGATCTCTCTCCCGTCGGCGTCGATCGTCACCACCAACTGGACCACGCGCTCGAAATCGACATCCGTGACGGCTTTGAGTTCCGTATCCGTGAGCGACGACTTGGCCTGGAAGAACCGAGCATAGATCGACGCGGGCTCGAGCTTGTGAAATGCCTCGATCACCGCGGCCTTGTCGGCAGGCCGGATCGCCCGAATCGTGACAGCGAGGCCGTTCTTCAATGCTTCGATCCGGGAGAAGGTCCTCACTTCAATCATTGCAGTCGATCCTGACGAACGACCATGATCAGTTACTCAAACCCCATGGCCAGAATGGAGACGTCGTCTCTGAGATGGTCATCTCCCCGCCAAGCCGCAACCGTCCGGACAAGGGATTCCACGACTTCGCTCAGGCTAAGGTGCCGACCGGCCGCGATAGCGTCGAGCAATCGTTCATCACCGAACAACTCGCCCTGAGCGTTGGCTTCCTCGGTCAGTCCGTCTGAATGCAGAATGAGGCGATCACCTGGCTGCAGCTCAATCACCGACTCCTCGTAATCGGCGTCCTCGACCATTCCAATCGGGAAACCGGACACCTCGAAACGCTTGGGGCAACCACACGCCGGAGCCAGAATCGGGCCGGGATGCGCCGCGACGGTGAAACGGAACCGCCGGGTGCGCACGTCCAAGAGCCCGTAGATCATCGTGAAGTAGTAGTCACCATTCGACTCCATCGGGTACAGCGAGTTCAACCGCGATGCCACCTGTACGGGATCCACGGCCTCCGGATTGGCACCCGGACCGGCCACGAGTGACGCACTTCCTCCAGCGCGAGGGTTTAGATTCCTGGTGACGGTTACCGAGAGCAACGCCGCTGGCACGCCGTGTCCGCTTACATCCAGACAATACATGGCGATGAGATCATCATTGATCCGAACAATGTTGAGAGCGTCGCCAGCCAGCTCGTCACACGGCCGGTACGACCAAGCGAAGCTGAGTCCTTCGACGTTGGGCAGATTCTCTGGCAGCAGCGTTTGCTGCACGCGGGCAGCAGCCTCCAGATCCCGCTTCATGCGTTGATTGGCCTGCGACAGATCCTGATTCTGCCGGTCGATCCTGGCGAAAGCCTCCCTCAACTGTTGCGTCATGCTGTTGAAGGCAGTGGAGAAACCTCCCATGAAATCAACACGTTGGCTCAGGTCGCCTCCTGCGATCTGCTGAGTCTTCCATGTCAGGTGACGCAGGTTTGCATGGAGGTTCTTGCACGACTGCAGGACGTGCATCTTGCCTGTGGGGACGCTGAAGTCGAGCTCACCTCGAGACAATGCCGACATCGCATCGGCAAGGGCGCGGTATTCAGCGATAAAGCGGTTGGCATACTCAGCGACCTGGCTGACCTCGTTTTTCGGACAATCCTCTGGCAACACAAGCGGCTGGGGCATTTCTCCCTTCAAGACGCGGTAGAACAGTTCCGTGATTCTATCGATGTCTTCTTCCCGTGCTTCGATCATGGAACCATCTCTACCACACAGCCTTTACATCGAAACGGCATACCCGATCACCCGAACACCAGCAGTCCACTTCCTTCACCCGGAACTTCCTGCCGGTGTGGGCCGAAAGCAGGCCGCTGATGAAACCTTCATCGTACGTGCAGATCCGCTCGTCACAGGCGGGCAGACCGGAGCAGTCGAGGTCCTCGGCAACGGTTAGAGTGAAAGTAAGGTTCTCCATGTCCCCTCTTTCGATTCTCAGGATGCCAATGCCCATCTCCCTGAGAACATCCTGAAGCTCGGCCACGAACTCGGCGAAGGAACCTCGCTTGGTGATCAGGTTCTCGTAGAAGTGCTTTCCAGCCAGCTCGCCGGCATCATAGAACACACGATCGGCCGCCTCCACACCATGCTGTCTGATGAGTACGTCGCGGAGAGTAAACTGCATTAGGCGGTAGACGGCCACGTGCGCCGTGAAGCCGAGATTGGGCCGTCCGGTGTCCACCTTCCCAAGCATGGCCCATTCGAAGATCGGCTCAGTTCTCTCTTCTTTAAACATTCGCGGGTCCTCCCGATTGGCAGTTACTCAGTTGGCTCATGTCCTTCGCTCCGTCGCTGAAAGGGGCCCGGTGACGCGGACAATCACGTTGCCGCCCCCCTGCCGCAGGCTTGTCCGACGCCACAACCGGTCACGTCACCTTGTGCACCTTGAGGAAATTGGTGCCACGAGGCTGCATGGCCGGGATGCCCCCGAGGATCAAGATTGTGTCGCCCGAGGCGACGAGCTTGCGCCCCTGCAACGTGGCTTCCGCCAGGGCATTCAGGCCTTCGAACGTATCCGCCTGGCGATCGATAAGCAGCGGCCGGAGCCCCCAGACCAGGTTCAGGGCGTGATACACGCGCGGCTGATTCGTGACGGCAAAGACCGGCGAGCGCGGCCGCTCGCTGGCCACCCGTGCGGCCGTGTAGCCGCTCGCGGTCAAGACCACGATGCAGCGCGGCTTGAGCACCTGCTCGACCGTCCGAATAGCCTCCGTCAGCGCCTGGGTCTGCGTATTCCCCGTCGGCGGGTAGTTCTTGAACTCGATCTTCTCCTCCACCTCCTCGGCGATTCGGACCATCATCTCGACCGCCTGGACGGGATGAGCCCCGACGGCCGTCTCCCCTGACAACATCACGGCGTCGGTTCCGTCGATGATCGCATTGGCAACGTCGCTGGCCTCGGCTCGCGTCGGGCGTGCCTCCTGAATCATGCTTTCGAGCATCTGCGTGGCCGTGATGACCGGCTTGCCGCGCCGATTGCATTTCTCGATGATCTGTTTCTGGAGCAGCGGGACCTTCTCCGGGCTCATTTCCACACCCAGGTCGCCACGGGCCACCATCACGCAGTGTGTCTCTTCAACGATCTCGTCGAGATGCTCGATCGCCTGCGGTTTCTCGATCTTGGCGACGACTGGCTTGAACAGGCCTTTCTCTGCGATGAGCGACTTGAGCGTCCGGATGTCTTCCGCGCTCCGGACGAAGCTCAGCGACACCACGTCGACATTCTGGGAAAGCCCAAACTCCAGATCCTCCTTGTCCTTCGGCGTCAGCGAGGGCAAACGAAGGCGTAGATCGGGGAAGTTGACGCCCTTGCGGCTCTTCAAGGCGCCGCCCTGAATCACCCTGCATTCCACGCCGCGGCCGACGACTCGAGCGATCCGAAGTTCGAAAGCCCCGTCGGCCAACAGAACCTGCATGTCCGCCTTGGCTTCATCGGCCAGATGGGGATAGTCGATCGGGATGGTACCAGCCTGACCTTTGAAGTCGTCAAGCGGAACCAGGGTGACAACCGACCCCGGATCCAGTTGAATCTCGCCCGGCGGCGGGAGCTGCCCCACCCGGATCTTGGGCCCTTGCAGGTCCTGCAGGACGGTGACCGGCCGATCCAATTCTCGCGATGCTTCGCGCAGACAGGCGAGTGTCTTGGCGTGGTCGTCATAGCTGCCGTGCGAGAAATTGAACCGTGCCACATCCATCCCGGCCTGAATCAGTTGCCGGATGACGGCCGCCGAGTTGCTGGCCGGTCCCAATGTCGCGACGATCTTGGTGCGGCGGATGGAAGCACTCATGTTCGTATCCTCAAACGCACCGCACCCCCAATCACTGCGACACTCTTGCGTGACCCGCACGTCCCCGACAATAGTCTCTCGGCACAATTCTTGACCTGCGATCCCGGCGAATGGCCGCCCGTCAGGATTTACGTTTGGCGGACGGAGCCTGATCGAGAATCTTGCCAATCACCAGATCAAGGCGCTTACGACGAACATCCGGAGCAGCGGTGTTGTCGAGCTTCGCTTCGGCGCTGCCCGTCCAGATCATCTTTGAATTGCTGGGAGACGAGGCGACGATGTCCAGTCGCCCTTCCAGATACATCGGCTTCGTGAAGTCGTTCACGTCCGCGCGAGGGCGTTTCCTCGCCACATAGTCGATCCAGAAATCGGGTTTGCCATTCGCCGCGACCTTCTCAAGGCCTTTCTTCGCGAGGTGAGCGTCAACGACTTCCCGGATGAGGCGATCCGCATCAGGATTCTCCGGACGTCCCTCACCGGTGGTCCGTGAGGAGTCGGGGGCCCATGCATAGGAGTGCACCTCGTCCGCGAAGCGAACGCCGGGGCCATAAACGGAACTCACATTCACCCATTCGCTGCATCCGGCGGCCAGGATCATGACAGCCAGGAGCGCACCATGAACGATCCGTGTCTTCCCCATCGGTTTTCCTCCCGTATGAACAGTATTCCGGGCCTGCCACCGCGACGATTCCGCCGCACCTTACCTCCGGTCTTCGGCTCACTCCGTGGCCAAGCGGGCCTTCCCTCTCACCGGCGGGTCATACCGCGCCGTCGTGTCAGCCAAGTATCCATCCCGGCCTTGTTTGCGTTATCGGCTGCGGCCCCAAGGCAACCGCATGCTACAAGACGACGGGAGTCCGTGCAAACCACAAACCAGCGAACCGACGATCACCATGGTCGCTCCATCGTCGCTGCCAGAACGACCACCACCCTCGCTACGGCACGCCGGTCCCTTGGGCTTACTTGGCCGCTACTCGCGCATCCCGACCGACACCCCCCATCTCCTCTACCGAGTCTGACTCATCGCCTTCTCCTCGCGCGTCGTTCTTTCCGACCGCTTCGACAAAACCGCCATCCGTCGGCTGCCAACGATCAGAACTCCACCTTATAGCGGTTGGTCAATTCGATCCCGATCTTCCCCATATCCGCTTTGACACCCTTGAAAATCTCTTCGGCCTGGTTGAGAGTCTTGGCTCGTTCCTCCCGAACGACCTTCGCACGTTCCTCCTCCGTTCCGGTCGCCCGGCCATGAATCTGCACCATCCCTTCGGTCATGGCCCGGGCCGCGTCGTTCAGCCGAGCGCTCACCTCGACCGCGAACTTGGCCAAGTCCGGATCGACGTTGAGGATGGGCAACCGGCTGATCTCGTTCGCATCTCGGTTGATCCACGTGGCCACGTCGGAAAGCACCCCCCCTCGTCCGCCCCGGGCCTTCGTCTGTAGCTTGTCAACGATCTCCTTCACCGTCTTGAAGTACTGCTGCGAGGCCGAGATCTTCGCTTCCCTCTGGTCTCCGCCCGGCTTGCCGGACGCCGCCTGGCCTACCCCGCTCGGGGCCGGCGGGTCCACGACGCTGATCAGGCGTCGGAGACTTTCGGTGGACAGCTTCCCCTCAAACGAAATCTGCTTTCCTCTGGCTGCAACCTGCCAGTCCTCGAAGTCGTCGACGAGGGCTCCGGACCGCGAAAGCACCTCGAGCAGAAGAGGCTTGGCCACGCTGGCCAGAACGGCGACATCACCGTCGAAATCCACAACGCCCTTGCCGGTCGCCTCGGCCCCGATCGCTACGCGGAGAGTCACGCCCCGGATACCGCCGAGAGCCTGGCTGATCGCGTCGAAATCTTGAGTCTTGCCTTCCAGCGATGCGAACGTCTCGGTCGCAAGTCGCCGGCGAACCTTGCTTGCACTGGTAACATCCTGCAGGTCCATGGCCATCAGAACAGGGGTGTCGGTCCCGGCCGCGAGGGCCGCGTTGCTCAGGTAGGCCGACAGCCGGTTACCCGACTCCCCGGATTTCCTGGTGGCCCATCGCGATGCAAACTGCCGGTTGGCCGGCCAGACGGCACCGAACATCGACGGGCTGACCTGAACGAAGTAGGCATCGACCCGCGACCAGGCCGCTGGGATCGAACCGAACTTGTCGAGGTAACCCCCTTCGTCACTGACGATGGAGTCCAGAGACAGCGGCTTAGCCACGTCCATCACCGACACCGCCCAGACCGTCCCCATATTGCCGGGCTCGATCTGTGCCGCCATCACCATGCGACTCGTATCCGGCGGAATAGCCAACGGCTTTCGTTCATAGGCGCTTGCCACCTTAGCCTTCCATCCTTCACGAACACCGAGCGGGCTGTTGATCATGCCGGCGACGTCAATCAGCACCAGCGCGTTCGCGTCGTTGGGCACCCGGCCAAGAAGACCCTTGAAGTCGGCCAAGGCCGGATTGCTCATTGACAGGGCAACCACCAGACCAAGGAACGGAATCGGGTTCAAGCGCATCGCCACCATGGTAGTTCTCCTTGTGTACGGATTCGCCAGAATGGATCGCCCATCGATCATGCCACTGCAGCTCCCGAGATGGCCGTCTTGGACATGCCCCAGCGCCCCCATATTACGGCAACCAGGGCCATGATGACAGTCTGGAACAGACCATAAGCCAGCGCGGCAGTGACGGCCGGCGTACCGGCGAAGCTGCTGGTCGCGACAACCAGGCCGACACCGACGTTTCGCACCGATGTCGCCAGAACCATAGCCGTGCGGGCGTCCCTGCAAGCCCCGCCCAGCAGCCAGCCTGCAATCATCGTTGATACGAGCAGAGCAGTCATCCCCACGAAAGCGAACGGGCGAATGTCCGTCAGCGTCCTGTACTGGGCGATAACAACGAGGACCAACGTCGCCAGGTTGAGAACCGTGCAAAGCCGGTTCGCCGGCTTGTGCAGCTTCATCGCCAGCGCCGGCCGCCATTATCGCACCAGTAGCCCGGCAAGCAGCGGAATCAGTTGCGTCATCAGGAGTGTGCCGGTCATCTTAAAGACATTGACCCGCAGCGAGTCGTTTCCCACCATCACGGGCAGCAGGACACTCAGAAGGATCGGTGCCAGAATCGCGGATGACCCCGCGAGGATCACCATGAAGCCCAGCGCGACCCCCATGTTGCCCTTGGCCAGGCCGGTAAAGGGCGGGCCATACGGCGAACTTGCGAAAGGTATACACGATGCCTATCCATCGCGCCAGACCATCCAGTTTACCTAATTTATGCGCGCTGGCCCTGGCGTACTAGACTTACGTGAAAGAGCCCTATTCATCATAGCCGCTGTCCGGGGCGAGTGTCACAGCCTTGGCCGCCAATCTGGACATTCCCTCAACGTCAGGGGAAGCCGAGGATTGTCGTGGTACGAGCAGCGGACTCCATGGTATGCTCTCCCGCATTGGGGAGGATTGGGGCCACCTCCGCCGGGGACGATGTCTGATCGTTGTGAGTGTTGAATGGGAGATGGATCGTGGCTACCAGCTCTATGCATGTCCATTGTCTGCGGGCAGCGAGTACCTGACGAGCAAGCCGATTCGACACCGCAGTCAGTTCGGCCACACAACCTGTTCCCAGCGGTCCCGGTAGCGATCGAGGTGTTCCAGCCGAAAGGGACAACCATGAGCGAGGAAAAAGCTGAACGTAGCAAACTGAGCCGCAAGGAGTATGAGCGCGAACTCCATAAGCTCCAGGTCGAGCTCTGCATACTCCAGGACTGGGTAAAGCAGGAGGGTCTTCGGATCGTCGTCGTCTTCGAAGGACGCGACGCCGCCGGCAAGGGCGGACTGATCCGCAGACTTGTGGAACGTGTCAGCCCGCGAGTCTTCCGCGTCGTCGCTCTGCCGGCCCCCACCGAACGCGAGAAGAGCCAACTCTACATCCAGCGTTACATCCAGCACTTCCCCGCCGCCGGAGAGGTTGTGATCTTCGACCGAAGCTGGTACAACAGGGCCGGCGTCGAACATGTGATGGGCTTCTGCTCCAGGGAAGAGCACAAGCGTTTCCTTGAGCTCTGCCCCGTGATCGAGCATCATTTCGTCGAGGGCGGCGTTCGACTGATCAAGTACTGGCTCGAGGTCACAAACGAAGAACAGAAGCGGCGGTTCGCGGCCCGCATCGAAGATCCGCTACGGCAATGGAAGCTTAGTACCATGGACCTGCCTTCCCGAGAGCGATGGTACGAGTACTCGCGGGCTCGCGATCAGATGCTGGAGGCGACGGACACGGAATGGGCGCCCTGGTACATCGTTCCTTCGGAAGACAAGCGCCGCGCGCGACTGAACTGCATCGCCCACTTTCTGAGCCTCATCCCGCACGAGAAAGTGAAACGCAAGACCATCGAGCTTCCCAAGCGGAACAAGGACAATGCCTACGACGACGTGGCGTCTATCGCCGGGCGGCGCTTCATCGAAGAGCGCTATTGAGGAGACCGAACATGCGTCTATCTAGCGGTATTGGCTACACTCTGATGATCCTGGCCGTGGCAAGCGGCTGTGACGGCGACAAGACCGGCCAGCAGGCGGCCGCACCCCCGCCACCCGAGGTGACGATCAGCCAGGTCGTCAGCCGGGACGTCACCGACTTCGGGGAGTTTACCGGCCGGACGAGCGCGACCGTGTCGGTGGACATCCGTGCCCGGGTCAGCGGCTATCTGGACGAGATTACCTTCAAGGACGGCCAGGAGGTCAAGAAGGGAGACGTCCTGTTCCAGATTGACCCTCGCCCGTTCAAGGCCGCCCTCGAGAACGCCCTCGGACAGAAGGCCCAGTGGGAGGCCAAGCTCGCCCGCGCGAAGGCGGATGTCCAACGCTATGAGAAGTTGGTGCCTACTGGCGCGGCCACGCCGCAGGATCTCGACAAGGCCAAGGCTGACATGGGTGAGGCCACCGCCGCCATCCAGTCCGCCGAAGCAACCATCGACACCGCCAAATTGAACCTGGAGTTCGCCAGGATTGTAGCACCTGCCAACGGTCAGATTTCGAGCTCGGACATCTCCACGGGCAACCTGGTTCTCGCCGACAACGACAAGCTGACCACGATCGTCTCGCTGGATCCGATGTTCGTCAACTTCGATGTCAACGAGCGAGATCTCCTGCGCCTTCGAGAATCCTCACGAGCGTCACGCCCGCCCGGTGAAGCCCTGCCCGATATTGGAACGCTGAAAGTGCCGGTTTTCGTTGGTTTGGCGAACGAGCAAGGCTATCCGCACCAGGGCGTCATCGACTTCGCCGACAACCAGGTTGATCCCACTACCGGCACGATCAGCGCCCGCGGTACCTTCGACAACTCCAAGCGTATCTTCAAGCCGGGTCTGTTCACTCGGGTGCGGGTCCCGATCGGCGATCCTTACAAGGCCTTGCTGGTGGCGGAACGAGCGATTGCGATCGATCAGGGCACCAAGCACGTGTTGACCGTGGATGACAAAAACACCGTCCAGCAACGGTTCATCGAGCCGGGCCCCCTCCAGGATGACGGGCTGCGGGTGATCAAGTCCGGCGTGCAGGCGGGCGACTGGGTCGTCGTCAACGGCCTGCAGCGGGCTCGCCCCGGCAAACCAGTGAATCCGCAACGTGCGGAGATGCCCACCCGAGCAACCAGGGCCAACACTCCCGCCGGAAGCTCGTCCTCTACCAACGCGGCCCAAAGCAAACCTGCGACACCCACGAGCCACTGACGGAGACTGAACGATGTTCTCACGCTTCTTCATCGATCGTCCGATCTTCGCCACGGTGCTGTCGATCGTCATCCTGATCGTCGGCGGCGTGGCCCTGCGATCGCTACCCATCGCCCAGTACCCCGAGGTCGTGCCGCCGGTCATCCAGATCTCGGCCATATACCCGGGGGCCAGCGCCAAGGTCGTCGCCGATACCGTGGCCACGCCGATCGAGCAGGAAGTCAACGGCGTGGAGAACATGCTCTACATGTTCTCCAAGTCCACCAACGACGGCCAGATGTACCTCGACGTGACCTTCAACGTCGGAACGGACCTGAACATGGCCCAGGTCCTCACCCAGAACCGAGTGTCGATCGCCGAGGCCAAGCTGCCCGAGGAGGTCAAACGCCAGGGCGTCACGACCAAGAAGAAGTCGCCGGCGATTCTCCTGTGCGTCAATCTGGTCTCTCCCGACAAACGGTACGACCAGCTTTACCTGAGCAACTACGCCACGATCCAGGTCAAGGACGCACTCGCCCGCCTCCCGGGCGTCGGCGACGTCGCCTTCCTGGGAGCACGCGACTACAGCATGCGTATCTGGCTGGATCCCGAGAAGCTCGCGTCGCGCAACATGACCGCCGGCGACGTCACCAAAGCCTTGAAGGAACAGAACGTGCAGGTGGCCGCCGGCCGGCTGGGCCAGACCCCTGCCCCCCCCGGTCAGGAGTCCCAGCTCACGGTGAACACGCTGGGCCGGCTGCTCGAACCGGAGCAGTTCGCGGACGTGATCGTCAAGACCGGTTCGGACGGCCAGATTACCCGAGTCCGTGACGTCGGCCGCACAGAATTGGGCGCCAAGAACTACGACGTCGATACGTACCTGGACGGCCAAGCCTGCATCACCATGGCGGTGTACCAGTTGCCCGGCTCCAACGCTCTGGCGACGGCGGAGGCCGTGCGCTCCCGAATGGAGGAGTTGAAAGCCCGATTCCCCGCGGGACTCGACTATCGAATCGTGTACGACACGACCGTGTTCGTCTCCGAGTCGATCCACGAAGTCTACAAGACGCTGTTCGAGGCCTTCATCCTCGTGTTCATCGTCGTGCTCATCTTCCTCCAAAGCTGGCGGGCGACGATCGTCCCGATGGTCGCCGTGCCGGTTTCGTTGATCGGTACGTTCGCGGTCATGGCCGGCCTGGGCTTCTCGCTCAACAACCTCTCGCTCTTTGGCCTGGTGCTCGCGATCGGTATCGTGGTCGACGACGCTATCGTCGTGGTGGAAAATGTCGAGCGTAACATGGCCGCGGGCATGAACCCGCCCGATGCGGCCCGAAAAGCCATGGACGAGGTCTCCGGGGCACTGATCGCCATCGCTCTGGTGCTTAGCTCGGTCTTCGTTCCGACAGCCTTCATCACCGGCATCAGCGGCGAGTTCTATCGCCAGTTCGCCTTGACCATCGCCACCTCGACGATCATCTCCGCCTTCAACTCGTTGACCCTGAGCCCGGCCTTGTGCGCACTGATCCTCAAGTCCCACGGTCAGAGCGAGCACGGCCATGCCCACTCCGAGGCTCTCCCCCGCCTGGGCCTCGTCGTTCTCGTCGGTCTGGCGGCGTATAACCTGCTCACGCCCGTGCTGGCGCCTGTCTTCGGCGTCCAGTTACCAGCCGCACACGGTGAGGAAGCCGCCGCGGCAGCTCACGGGACACCCGCGATGCTGTGGGTTGCACGGGCCGTTGCGTTCGCCATTGGTGCCGTTGCCGGCTGGCTGCTCAGCGGGGTGGTCAACCATATCCTGGGCCTCTTCTTCCAGGGCTTCAACTGGGTCTTCGACCGCGCCATCGGCGGCTACGGCATGATCGTCAGCGTACTCCTGCGCGTCAGCCTCATCGTCCTGATTGCATACGGCGGGCTGATGTACCTGACCGCCAAGGGTTTCGCGACGGTTCCGGTGGGCTTCATCCCCGAACAGGACAAGGGCTACCTGGTCGTCAACGCCCAGCTACCCGACGGGGCGAGCCTGGAACGCTCCCAGGACGTCCAGGTCAAGCTGGTCGATATGGTCTCCAAGACGCCGGGCGTGGCCCACACCATCTCCGTCCCCGGCTACTCGATCCTGATGAGCACGAACATATCCAACGTCGGCGGCATGTTCGTCATTCTGGAACCTTTCGAGAAACGCAAGGAGGATCCGGACAAGTCCAGTTTTGCCATCGCGCGGCGATTGCGAGGCGAGTTCCAGCACGTTCAGGAGGCTGTGGTCAGCGTGTTCGGTGCGCCGCCGGTCGACGGCCTCGGCAACACCGGCGGCTTCAAGATGCAGCTGCAGGACCGGGCGGATGCGGGCCTGACCGCACTGCAGGAGAACGTCGACAACATGGTAACGGCCGGAAACGGCCAGCCGGGTCTGGTCGGTCTGTTCAGCAGTTTCCGGGCCAATCAGCCTCAGCTCTACGTGGACCTGGATCGTACCCAGGCCAAGTCGCTCGGTGTATCTCTGAATGACGCTTTCGAGACTCTGCAGACCTACCTGGGATCGACCTACGTCAACGACTTCACCCGCTTCGGACGCAACTGGCAGGTCAACGTCCAGGCCGACGCCAAGTTCCGGCTCGAGCCCGAGGACATCGGGCAGCTCAAGGTCAGGAACGCGTCCGGGAAAATGGTCCCCCTGGGTTCTCTGCTGTCCGTCCGCGATATCAGTGGCCCGGCCATCGTGAACCACTACAACATGTATCCGTCCGCCGAAGTCAGCGGCGGGACCGCCCCGGGAGTCAGCTCGGGCCAGGGCATCTCCATGATGGAGGGTGTCGCTGGCAACCAACTGCCTTCCAGCATGGGCTTCGAATGGACCGAACTGGCCCTGCAACAGAGACTCGCGGGCAACACGGCCATCTTCGTGTTCATCCTCGGCGCCATCTTCGTTTTCCTGGTGCTTTCGGCCCAGTACGAGAGCTGGTCGCTGCCGCTGGCCATCATCCTCATCGTGCCGATGTGCCTCCTGGCCGCGATCACCGGAGTCTGGCTCATGAAGATGGACAACAACATCTTCACCCAGATCGGTCTGGTGGTGCTGATCGGCCTGGCGGCGAAAAACGCCATCCTCATTGTCGAGTTCGCGAAGCAACTTCAGGATGAGGGCCGCCCCCGCCGGGACGCGACCATCGAGGCGTCGAAGCTGCGCTTGCGGCCGATCCTCATGACCTCCTTCGCCTTCACGCTGGGCGTCGTGCCCTTGGCGCTGGCCGCCGGCGCCGGCGCGGAAATGCGCGTCGCGCTGGGAGTGGCCGTGTTCAGCGGCATGGTCGGCGTGACGGCTTTCGGGATCTTCTTTACACCCGTATTCTATTCCGTCGTGCGATGGTTGACTGAAGGAAAGGCCTCGTCGAAGCCATCGGGGAGCGCGGCCGCGTCCGGCGCTTCACCGTCCACACAGAAAACCCTGGGAGGACACTGATGCCACGTTACACTCGAGAGTACCGATGCGGGTGCGCCCTGAGCATCCCCCTGTTGACGACCCTGATGATCGCGGGATGCCGGGTCGGCCCGAACTACACGCAACCGTCGCCGCGCCTCCAGCAGGAATGGATGGATGCAGGGCAGCCGGGCATACAGCGTGGACCGGCCGAACTCGCCAAATGGTGGGAAGGATTCAACGATCCCGTCCTCAACGACCTCGTGACCCGCGCGTATCAGAACAGCCCACCGCTGCTGGCCGCGGCCGTGCGCGTATTGCAGGCCCAGGCAGCACGGGGAATCGCGGTTGGCTATCTCTTCCCTCAACGTCAGGAGGCAACCGGGGGATACTCCTGGAACCAGGCCAGCGAGAACAGCGGCGCGGTGGAGCAACACCAGAGCAAGTGGGCGTCGAGGATAAGCACGCTCCGAGCCCTCCAGGCTCCGCTGGGTACCGCGGTCCGAAACGCGGTGGGTGATCCGAGCATCGACCCGTCTTATTCCAATTGGGCAGTCACCGGCCTTTCCGTCGGATGGGAGCTCGACATCTGGAGTCGCTTCCGTCACGGAATCGAGGCAGCCGACGCCGCCGTCCTGGCCTCGGTGGCAACTTATGACGATGTCCTGGTCAGCCTGATCGCCGAGGTAGCCACGAACTACGTCCAGGTCCGCACCCTGGAAGAGCAGTTGGATATCGTCCGCCAGAACTGCCAGATCCAGAAGGACAGCCTGGCCATCGTGCAACAGCGGCGCGAGGGTGGGACGGCCACCGAGCTAGATGTTGCACAAGCTCAAACGCTGCTTCATGACACCGAGGCCCAGATTCCCGCAACCGAGGCGAGCATTCGGCAAACGCGAGTCGCCTTGTGTGTGCTCCTGGGCATGCCGCCGCAGGACATCACCCAGTTGCTCGGCGAGAAGCATGCGATCCCCGCACCGCCGGAGTCCATCGCCGTGAGTGTCCCGGCCGAACTCCTGCGACGTCGGCCCGACATTCGACGCGCCGAGCGTCAGCTCGCAGCCCAGAACGCATACATCGGTATCGCCTTCGCGGACTTCTATCCGAGCTTCTCTCTCGCCGGCGACATCGGACTCTCCGCCGAGCATTTCGAGGACCTGTGGCGAGGCAACAGCTTCCAGGCCTTTGCCGGCCCCTCGTTCCGCTGGGCGGTTCTGAACTACGGGCGAATCGAAAACAACGTTCGGGTTCAGGACGCGGCATTCCAGGCCGCCATCAGCGACTACGAGGGACTGGTCCTTCGGGCCCAGGGGGAGGTGGAGAGCGCCATCGCCGGCCTTGTGGGTGCTCAGCATCAGATCGCGCCTCTGACCGGTAGCACCGACGCGGCGTCACGCGCCGTCAACGTCGCGACGCAGCAGTACAAAGGCGGCATCGCCGACTATATCCGCGTTTTGGTTGCCCAGCAGAATCTGATCACCGAGCAGTCTCGGTTGATCTCAACTCGCGGTTCCGCCGCACAGAACATGATCACGCTCTATCGCGCGTTGGGCGGCGGTTGGGAACTCCGCCAGGGCAACGATCTGGTACCGACCGAGATCAAGGACCAGATGCGCAAACGCACGAATTGGGGCGCAATGATCGACGCCGATCGCGTTCCATGAGACCGTGAGCAGAAGCAACGCCGGCCGAGAAGCGGCAGTTGATGTCCTGAACCTGGTTTCAGCGTGGCGGGCATCCGCGGCGCGAGGCGGTTTCATGCGGAACCGGTCGATGATCACCGATTCCAGTCGATTGGAGGATTGACACATGATCCAGTTACGACGACTTC
Organism: Phycisphaerae bacterium; assembly: GCA_018003015.1. Lineage (NCBI taxonomy): Bacteria > Pseudomonadati > Planctomycetota > Phycisphaerae > Phycisphaerae bacterium. The sequence continues at coordinate 25,666 of JAGNEZ010000062.1, forward strand.
TCTCATATGGCGCGATGCTCGGCATCGCCTCCGCGGCCATGTCGGCAGGCTGCGCGACTCAGGAAACGCGAGTACGCGAGATCGATCCGCAGGCAGACCCGATCTTCAAGCAGATGTGCGAGACCCTCGACGCGGCGAAGACATTCTGCGTTCGCGTCCAGGCGACGATCGACAGGCCCGTGCAGACCGGGCAGCTCGCTCAGTTCCACCGCACCAGCATGATCACCGCGACCCGACCCGACCGGCTGCGAGCGGAAACCGATTCCGACGACGGTAAGTGGTCCGTCTGGTACCGCGGCAGCGCGCTGACGATACTCGACAAGGACGCCAACGCCTATGCGACTGAAAAGGTGCCCGGCCGCATCGGCGAAATGCTCGACTACATGGTCGACAATTACGATCTGGTCATGCCGCTGGCCGACTTGCTGGCCGGCAAGACCTACGACTCGCTGCTGGCCGATGTCGACTCGGGAGACTACTTGGGCCTTCACGCCGTGGGTGAAACAGAGTGTCACCATCTCCTGTTTCGCCAGGAGAATATCGACTGGCAGATCTGGATCGACGCGGGCAAGGTGCCGCTTCCGCGAAAGCTGCTGATCACGTATACCCAGGAAGCCGACCAGCCGCAGTACATCGCCACGATGGACGATTGGGATCTCGCACCCGCCGTCTCGGAACAGACCTTCATCTTCGCCCCGCCTGCCGGGGCAGAGAGCGTTCCGATGTCGGAACTGGTTACTGATGGAGAAGGAGCACAGCCATGACCTGTCGCAAATGCCAGTGGCTCACGTTGTTCTGCATGTTCGCCATCGCACTCATGGGTGACGCCGCATACGCCATCGGACGCGGCGGTGGGGGCGGGCGTGGCGGTGGAGGGGGATTCCGAGGGGGCGGAGGCGCGTCGCGAGGCGGCGGCGTCAGCCGCCCATCCTACTCCGGCAGCGGGGGCATCCGATACTCGTCACCGCGTCCCTCTACTCCATCCTATTCCCGCCCATCGACGCCCTCGTATTCACGGCCGTCGAATCCAACTTATCGGCCCAGTACCGCTGGAGGGAGCGTAGCACCCAGGCCCAGTACGGCGGGGGGCAGCGTAGCACCCAGGCCCAACACCGCCGCAGGCAGCGTCGCGCCCGGGCCGGTCAGCGCAGGAGGTTCTGCAACCACGATCCGGCGGCCAACACCGGGAACATCGGGGGCAAGCTCGATCTCGCGACCCGTCAGCCCCGCTCAACTACCTGCCAACAACGGCTCACTCATCCACCGCGGTTCGGTCACGACACCCAGCGGTGCCACAATCAGCGGCATCAAAGGACCCGGTGGCGGAGGCGCTGTCGGCGTCCAGGGGCCTGGCGGCGGGAGCGCCGGTGCGATCAAAGGCCCAGGCGGTGGCGTAACGGCAGGCGTTAGAGGGCCTGAGGGCGGTGCGGCCGGAGCCGTGAGAGGCCCCGGCGGCGGTGCGGCCGCCGGTGTCGTCGGCCCCGGAGGCGGAGCTGCCGGCGCCGTGAGAGGTCCAAACGGCGGTGCGGCCGCCGGCATCCGAGGGCCGGGTGGTGCGGCCGCGGGAGCCGTCCGGGGACCCTATGGCGGCGGCGCGGCCGGCGTCAGAGGACCTTACGGCGGCGCGGCCGGAGCGGCTTGGGGGCCAGGTGGCTACGGCGTCGCAGGCGTGCGAGGCCCGTACGGCGGACGCTACGTTACCAATCTCCCCGCAGGCGCCATTCACTACCCGTGGCATGGAAACGACTACTGGCACTCGGGCTGGGCCTGGTTCACCGCCGGCTGGGTCGCCGGAGCCGTCACTTACAGCGTGGCATATCCGCCGGTCGGGTATTACTACCCCACCCTGCCGCCTCAATACGAGACTGTCGTGATCAACAACACGACCTACTACGAGTCGGACAACGTCTACTATCAGGATGGCGAGCAGGACGGCAAAAAGGGCTACGTCGTTGCGGAATCCCCCGTGCCTCCCGAGGAGTCAACCCAGGCCAAAGGGCCGAATCCCTTCGAAGTTCTCAAGGGAATGTGTGATTACCTCGCCGGCCTCGACAAGTTCAGCATGGTCGCCAATACGACTCGCGATGAGATCCGCGTGTCCGGAGACAAGGTCCAGGTCTCGGAGCGGCGAGCCATCTGCGTGAGCCGACCGGATAAAGTGGCCATCGAAGTCACTGGCGACAACGGCGCCAGGCGAATGGTCTACGACGGCAAGACGGTCTCGATGCTTGATCGCTCCAAGAGCCTCTACACTGTCGTCGAGGTTCCCAACACGATCGACGCCGCGCTGGACACCCTCGCCGTCAAGTACGAGGTCATCGTCCCGCTCGAGGATCTGATGTACAAAGACCTCTACGACAGGGTATTGACCCGTATCACCGCGGGTGATTACCTCGGAACAGCGACCGTCAACGGCCTCAAGTGCCATCACCTGGCCTTCGTGGCCGGTGACTCGAATTGGGAGTTCTGGATCGAGGCCGAGGGCAAGCCGGTTCTTCGTAAGATCACCATCGACTACGGGCAAAACGAGACCCGATCGCGATATACGGCGGATATCGCCGGCTGGAGTGGCTCACCCTCGTTCAACGAGAGAACGTTCGCGTTCAAGTTGCCGGAGAACGTCAAACGCTTCGAGATGTCGCCCGTGAACAAAGGAGAGTAGTTTTGCAGATCAAGTTTCACGGCGCGGCCGGCGGCGAAGTCACCGGTTCGGCGTACCTCGTACAAACGAAGAACGCACGGGTCCTGGTCGATGGTGGCATGTCCCAGGGTGGCCGCGCCGCCGCAGCCAAAAACCGTCCACCCGAGACCGCCCGTCGAGGCAAACTGGACGCAGTCGTTCTCACCCACGCTCATCTTGACCATACCGGGCGCCTGCCGCTGCTGGCCAAGCTGGGCTACACCGGCCCGGTCTACGCGACCCCGGCCACCAACCAATTGACCGCCCGGATCCTCCGCGATTCGGCGAGGCTGCAGCTCCAGGACGCCGAACGCGACAACCGGAAGCGCGAACGCGCCGGCGAACCGCTCTACACGCCCGAGCACGCCGAGGCGATCATCCCGCGACTCAAGGAGGTCCCCTATCAGAAACCGGTGACCGTCGCGCCGGGCATACGCGCGTGCTGGGCCGAGGCGGGCCACATGCTCGGCTCCGCCAGCATCCAGCTGCTTGTCGAGGAGGACGGTCGCACCAAGAACGTCGTATTCTCGGGAGACCTCGGGTCCAAGGGCGCACCCATTCTGCGTGACTACGAGCCTTTCCAGCAGGCAGACAAGGTGGTCATGGAATCGCCCTACGGCGACCATGACCACCGGCCGTTCCGCGAAACGGTGGAGGAGTTCGTCGGGATCGTGAAGCATGCTGTCGAGAACGACGGCAAGGTGCTGGTGCCCACTTTCGCCGTCGGGCGCGCCCAACTGCTCACTCTGCTGATGAGTTGGATGTTCCGAAAGGGCAAGGTCAAGCCCTTCCCGGTGTTCCTCGACAGCCCGATGGCGATCGAGGCGACGCGGATCTACACCCGCCACGTCGAGCTGTTCGACGACGACATGCGAGCCTGCATGCGCGAAGGCCTGGTACGCGACGACCTCAAGACCATGAAAGCTACTGAGTCGGCCGACGACTCCAAGGCGGTCAACGGCGTCAAGGGGCCCTGCCTGATCATGGCCGGTGCCGGCATGTGCAACGCGGGACGCATCCTGCACCACCTGCGACAGAATCTCTGGAAACCCGAGACCCACGTCATCATCGTGGGTTATCAGGCACGGGGCTCGCTGGGACGTCTGCTGGTCGAGGGCGAGCAATTCGTGGGTATTCACGGCGAGAAGATCGCCGTGCGGGCCCAGATCCACACGCTGGGCGGATTCAGCGCCCATGCCGGCCAGACCGACCTGCTGAGCTGGTTCAGCGCCATCGCCCCGTCAAAGCCGCGTGTGATCGTGGCTCACGGCGAAGACGGGCCGCGCAAGACCCTGGCCAAACTCATTCAGCAGCGACACGGCCTCAAACCGACCATGCCCGCGATTGGTGATGTCATCGAACTCTGACCAAGACCCGAGGAGACCATGGCGAAGCGACAGACCATCGATCAATGGGAACGCAGTTGGCAGAAGTACTGGGCCAAGGCCGGTACGACCTACGAGTTGCCCCCCGAGCGCGCAGAAGAACGTAACTTCCTCATGCAGACGCGCACGCCTGCGGCGGAGAAAGCCCGCCTGCGACGCATTCAGGCCGAGTTCAAACGCGGATTCGGCCGGTTGCACAAGCTCGGCCCGGCGGTCACCGTCTTCGGCTCGGCTCGCTTCAACGACGGCCATCGCTACTACAAGATGGCCGTCGACGTCGGTCAGGAGCTGGCCAAGGCCGGCTTCGCGGTCCTGACCGGAGGCGGCCCCGGCATTATGGAAGCGGCGAACCGCGGCTCTCACGAGGCCGGCGGCACCTCGATCGGCTTGAACATCATCCTGCCGTTCGAACAGGAGCCGAACCCGTACGTGGACGAGAGTATCGAGTTCCACTACTTCTTCGTCCGCAAAGTGGTGCTGGTGAAATATTCCTGCGCATTCGTGATCATGCCCGGCGGTTTGGGGACGCTCGACGAGATGTACGAGGCCGGAACTCTCATCCAGTGCCACAAGATCGGCCCCTTCCCGGTGATCGGTATGGGCAGGAGCTTCTGGCAACCCCTGAAGCCGTTCACACGGCACCAGATCCGGGCCGGCGCGGTCGGCAAGGAGGAACTGGGCTTCGTGCGCGTAACCGATTCGCCGCAGGAGGCCGTCGATCTCATCGTGCGCAGCCAGCCGCCGGCCCTGCGCGCCCGGCTCAAACCGATAGCGTCCGGCAAGAACCGCAAATGATGCCATCCAGGTGACGAGGGCGGCCTCTCGCATGGCGGGCGGCGATTGCGCACCGAGGAGTGTTGCGGATGATCGGCAAAGAGACGTTCATTCACAGGTACCTGGAGCCGGCCGACCGAATCAACGAAGTGCTCTTCGGGCTGATCATGGTCCTGACCATTACCCTCACCGCGGGATTGGCGGTAGAGGACACGGCCCAGGGAGAACGCGAGCTGCTCATCGCGACCGTCGGCTGCAGTATCGCGTGGGGTATCATCGACGGTGTCATGTTCATGATGGGCAACATGCTCGACCGAGCCCGCAGGGCCAGGTACCTGATGGCCGTTCAACGAGCACCCGACGAAGCCGCCGGGATGGCCGTTGTCGAACAGGCGTTGGACGGAACGCTGGCGTCACTGATGACCGAGGAGGAGCGGGCGCGCGTGCGCCGCTCGGTGTACACAACCGCCCTTCGCACCCCGCCGGAACGTACCGGGCTCCACAAGGAAGACCTCCTCGGCGCCCTTGCCAGTTGCTTGTTGGTAATCGTCTCCACCATTCCCGCCGCTGTCCCGTTCCTGTTCATCAGCCGCACTCACGTTGCCTTGCGGGTCTCCAACGCCCTGCTCGTCGCCATGCTCTTCCTCACCGGTTACCAGTGGGGCAAGCACGCCAACGCCAACCGCTTGGGAACGGGCCTGGCGTTCCTTGTTGCCGGCCTGGCGCTGGTCGGTATCACCATCGCACTCGGCGGATGACGATGATGTTCGCATGCTCCTCGGGTGGATCCACGCCCGACCTACTTCAACCGGCAACGCGTGGCGCTCAGCCCGTGAAGCTTCATGTCCTCGATCATTCTGCGGCTGAGTTCGGTCACGATACACCTCCGTTTCGATGCGAACGCCGCTCCCCCAACGGGAGCGTATGAAACGAAGGTACGACCTCACCTCAGGCTCATTTTCGACAGTTGCCGCATTGTTGGCCTGCCCGAAACCCTGCTGGCGGCCCCGAGAACGCGGCTGGGACTGTTCCGGGGCTCGGAATGTAGTGCCTAAATAGTTGCGTCCGATGGCCGCAGGCTCTTGACATTCCTTTTTTTTTATGGTATTATTTGGGCATGTTTGTCCGCACCAAGCGTAGTGTCCAGAACGGTGTCACCTACGAATACCTGCAGATCGTCCGGTCGTATCGGGACGGCCCCCGGGTCCGCCAGCAAGTGGTGGGCACCCTGGGGCGGCGCGACGACGTGGTGGCCTCCGGCGAGTTGGATGGGTTGCTCCGCAGCCTGAGCCAATACAGCCAGGCCTTGCGGGTGGTCGAACGGACGCGGGAGGACCTGCGCGCCCGGGCCGCCCGCCCGTGGGGTCCGGCGCTGGTGTTCGGCCGGTTGTGGGACCGCCAGGGGGTTCCCGAAGTGCTCCGGTCGCTGGCCAGAAGGCGGAAGTTCGAGTTCGACGTGGAGCGGGTGGCTTTCGCGATGACCTTGCAGCGTCTGTGCCTGGGCGGTTCCGACCTGCAAGGCTCGCAATGGATCCGCACGGTGGAGTGTCCGGGCACCGACGGGCTGGCCCTGCAGCACTTCTATCGCACCACCGGTTTTCTGGCCGACGTTCGTGACCGCCTGGAGCAGGGGCTGTTCGACCGGGACCGCGACCTGTTCAGCGAGGACTTGGATCTGGTCTTCATCGACACCACCCGCGTGTACGTCTACCGGGACACACCGACGGCCTACCGCAAGCGGGGCTACTCGCGGGATCGCCGCCCGGACCTGGCGCAGTTCGTGCTCTGTGTGGTGGTGAACCAGGACAGCTGGCCGATCGCCTGGGAGATCTTTCCGGGGAACACGGCGGACGTGAAGGCCTTCGAGCAGGTGGTGAAAGTCCTGCGCGAGCGGCTGAGGATTCGTCGGGGGGTGGTGGTGGCCGACCGCGGGATGATCTCGAAGCAGACGATGACCCTGCTGGCGGATCATCCGCATCAGCCGTTCGACTATGTTCTGGGCTGCCGGCTGCGGCAGAACAAGGAGGTGGCCGAACAGGTACTGACTGATCCGGGCGAGTATGCGCCGGTGGCCCCGAACCTTCAGGTGAAGGAGGTCCGGGTGGGCTCGCGTCGGTACGTGGCCTGCCGCAACCCGATCGAGGGGGTCAAGGATGCGGCCGCCCGGGAGGCTCTGCTGGCCAAGCTGCAGGACACGCTGTCGCGTCACGGCCCCAAGGCGGTGATCGGCAACCACGGCTTCGCCCGCTTCGTGAAGGTGGTCAAAGGCGGGGTGACTATCGACCCGGAGGCGGTTCAGCGGGACAGCCGGTTCGACGGCCTGTTCGTGCTGACCACCAGCACCGACCTGCCCGTGGACCAGGTGGCCCGGACGTACAAGAGCCTGTGGCGGGTGGAACGAACCTTTCGCGAGGAAAAGTCCACGCTGGAGGTTCGCCCGATCTACCACCATCGCGACGACACTTCGATGGGGCACATCGTGGCCAGCTTCCTGGCCCTGCGGCTGGAGGTGGATCTTCAGCGTCGCCTAGATGATCGGGGCGTGGGCCTCTCCTGGCCGGACCTGATGCGGGATCTATCCGCCGTTCAGGCCGTGACGGTGGAGATGAGCGGCCGGCGCTATCGACTCCGCACGGACCTGCAGGGCAGCGCCGGCCAGATCTTCGCCGCGGCGGGCGTCCGGCCGCCGGCCACGGTCACTCTGCTGGGAGACCTGACCGAGCCGCAGTCGGAGATGAGGCCATGTAGTGCCAAGCCCGATCGCTGCGCGCGTAAGTCGTTGTCAACAAACAAGCCCGCGAAGCACGGTGTCGAAAATGAGTCAGAAGGTCCCAATCCCAGTTCCCCAGGTGCGCGATGAGCTGGGCTTCCGCCAAGCGGTCCACATGCCGCCGGATCTCAAGGTCGGCACGCATCCGTGCCAAGGCGCCCCCGAGCAGTTCGCCGACCAAGCGGATTCGGC
>JAGNEZ010000063.1 GCA_018003015.1 Phycisphaerae bacterium
AATCGCCCGGGCTTCACGGCCATGCGGGGTGTCCTCTGGTCGCTTGTGTATGGCCCCTGTTCGCTTCTGTATGGCCCCGGCGCGCCTGTCGGGTCCGCTTGACCCGATTCGGGGTTCGCTTCCGGCTGTTCTGGTCTTGTGGTCGCCCCCCGCGGGCGGGCAGGCCTGGGATCGCACGGAACAACACCGCGCCCGTTCCGGCAAAGATGAGCCTCCCGGAGCGGGATGAAGAGAGGCCGCTGGCCGGCTCGGTTGAGGGGGCGGGAGATCGGGGAGTTTGAGCCGGGGGGGGGTTTGGAGTGGGTGACGAGGGGAGTCGGTCGGCGTCGAGCGTTCCGGTAACGGATCGGGCGGGGTGAACGGCTCGGGGGCGTGGACCGGATCGAACGGGGTGGGAGTGCCCACGGCGGGGCGAGATTGGGGGGCATTCGCTCGGGGCGTCGGGCCGGACTCAACGCGATGCGGAAGCTCGGTGCGGAAGCTCGACCTGGAGCGGTCGCTTGGTCCGTGCGGTCGTCCACGCAAGCGGAGAAGTGGCGGTTGACCGGAGAAGAGGCGTTCGAAATAAACGGGACTGTCCCGTTATCTCGTCCCGCGTCGGCCGAAGGGCAGGATGCTGAAGGCGGCACTGATCAGGATCTGGACGAGGAGGGCGAGCGGCAGGGCCCACACGAAGCTAATCCCCGGGGTTCCGGTCAGTTCCTGCCAGTAGCTGATGCCGATGACGGTGGCGAGCCCGAATACCAGTCCGGAAAGGGCGCCCAGCGGGGTAGCCCAGCTGATGAACATCGCGGTGAAGAACAGGCCGAACAGCGGGGCCACGCACAGGTTGACCAGTTTGAATGCGACCTCAAGGAGGTTGCCTCTCACGATGCCGACATAGGAGCTCAGGACAATCACGACCCCGCCGATGATGGCCGAAACGAGCCGGGCGAGCCGGATGGGCGAACCCTGCTCACCCTCCGCTCCCTCGGCCCGGCCGAGGAAGTCGCTCATGACCACGGAGCATGAGGCATTCACGCCGGAAGAGAGGCTCGACATGGCCGCGGCCAGCAGGCCGGCGATGACCAGTCCGGTGATGCCGGCGGGAAGCCCGAAGACAATGAACTGCGGAAACAGTGTGTCCGCATTGCTGGTCAGGGTCTGGCCATCCGGGATCATCTCCGGATGGGCCTGGAAGAACGCCATTAAGGGCAGCCCGAGGAGGCCGAGGAAGAGAGTCGTCAAGCCGTCGGCGAGCAATGAGGTGATCAGTACCCGCCGGGCTGCTCGGGCGTCGCGGGTTGCGAGGTAGCGCTGGACGGCGATCTGATCGGATCCCGAGGTGCAGATGTACCAGGTGAACATGGCGATCATGATCCCGGCGAATGTTGTCCGGGCATGCCCGTCGTATCCCCACACGACCTCCGGCCAATGGGCGGGCCATGCCGTTGGCCACCATGCTCCGATGCCGCCCATTCGTACCGTGATCACCGCGAACACGAGGATGGCCCCGCCAAACAGGATCGCACCCTGCACCACGTCGGTCAACACGACCGCCCTGAGGCCGCCCATCGACGTGTACACCAGGACGATCAGGCCCATCAGCAGGCAGACGTATGGAGCGATCGCTTCGGGAAGCCCGGTGAGCGGGATCAGCACCTTGTTCACTGTCGCGTAGATGATGACGGCCATCCACAGGAGCCGGATGGTCAGGAACATGGTTGAGCCGAGCAGGCGGACACCATGTCCCAGATTAGCCTCTAGGATCTGGTATGCGCTGGTCACGCGCAGCTTCATGATGAAAGGGATCATGAACCAGCCGACCACAAGTGCCACGAACGGATAGGCCGCGACCGCCCCGCAGACCATGATCGGGCCGTAGCGGATCACCTCTCCGGGCCACGAGAGGTAGGAGATGGTGCTCATGAGTGTGGCAAACAGCGAAATCCCGACAATCAGCGGATTCATCCGGCGGCCACCGAGCAGGTAGTCCTCGGTGGTTTTCGAGCGGCGAGCGTAGTACCAGCCAATGGCGAGCATCCCCAGGCAGTAGGCGCCGATGACCGCCCAATCCAAGGAACTCATGCGATGCGGAGCGCGCCGGCCGATCCTGAGAATGGCGTTGGCGGCCGCGACCCGCGTATCGAGTTCGGCGGCGGAGAGCAACTCGGCGAGGACCCGCACCTCTGCTTTCGTTCCCATGGATGCGAGAGCTGCACAGGCTTCGTAGGCCTCATCTGGTTTGCCGGCGATGGCGTAGTGCACGAGCGGTGCCGCCCAACGGCCGTTCTCCCCGAGGCCAGCTTGAACCGCCGCTGTGCCGAGCAGGTAGACCCTGGCCGGCGAATCGGCTGGTTCGTTCTCCGCGGCCGCGGTCAGTGTTTGGCGGGAGGCCGGAGAGAGCTTGGTCAGATGGCGCAGGGCGTACGCGGCGTTGATACGCACGTCGGTTCTGTCCGACGAAAGGGACTCGAGCAAGGGGCGTTCAGCCTCGGGCTGGCCCGCGTTGGCCAGGGCCCATCGGGCATTCACCGAGAACGGGCCGGTCGTATGTGCAGCCACCCGCGCGAGTTCGTCGCTCACTTCGGCAGAAGGCACATATTTCAGCTTGGCCAGGGTTTCTGCGGCGTGGTTACGGTCTGGCGCAGCCTGGTCCATGAAGACGTCGACGATTCTGTTGACCCACTGCTGTTGCTGGCGATCGTTCGTGCTCGCCCGGGCGAGCACGCGCCAGATGCCGATGCGGTACTCGGGCTGGTTTCCGGCGGTCCGAAGTTCCTGCTGAAAGATGGGGAGGATGTCTTGCGGGTAGTCGAGGGCCAGCAGGCTCTCGGCCGCATGGACCTTCACCCATCGGGGCGCATCGCGCAGCGCGGCACGAAGCGTTGAGACTGCTTGTTCCCGGTAATCGCGCTCACGGATAGCGGGACCGTCTGCTGCAGCCGAGCACGCCGCCCAGCTGCAGAATGCTCCGACTACGAGCGTCAACCGGACGAAGCTGCGATGTGCGAGCCCGGCGCTGACAAGGCGGAGGAACGCGGGCTTCCTCACCCCATGGGTGCCCCGTTCGTCTTGGTTGTTCCGCATGCCGAGTTCCCACCGTATGCCGCTCGTCCCGGATCCGGCTGTGTACAGGGATCACACCGTGACGAGCCGGCCTTCCTTGTTGCTGAGTCGAGCCGCTTCAAGGCACTTGAGTACGTGGATTCCGGCCTCCAGCGGGTGGTGCCAGGGGGTCCGTTTCTCGATCGCCTGGAGAAAAGCGCCAAACTCGTCCACGTAACATTGCTCGTACTGATAGCCCTTGGGCGGCAGGTACACCTCGGACAGGCCGGTTGCGTTCAGGTATCGCTCGGCGCGGCAATCCGGGAACAACCGGATCTCGATCACGCCGTTCTGGCATACGATCCGGTAGACCGTCTGCTGCAGATCCTGCAGGAGGTCGAACTGAAACGTGACCACGGTGCCCTTGCGTGTCCGCCCGAGGAGTTGGAAGCAGTCGCAGCCGTCGATCTTGAGATCGCCGAGCTTGTGAGTCCTGCAAGACAGCTCGGCAAGCGAGTCATCAAGCAGCGAGTAGAGCTGTCCGAGGTCCTCCACGAAGACACCCTCAAACTGGGTGGGGTCGTAGAAGGCGGTATAGTTTTCCCATGGATGCCAGTTGGGCAAGTAGTTGCCCCACTCGAAGTGGTAGATCAGTGGGCGACCCATGGCCGGTTCGGCGAGCCACCGTTTGGCCCGCTGGACGACCGGGTGATAGGGTGTCTGAATGCCGAGAGCGGCCACCAGCCCGCTTTGCCTGACCAGGGCAGCGAGTTCTTCGGTACCGTCGAGGCGGTCAGAGAGAGCGATCTCGCAGAAGAAGTCTGTATTGGCCCGTGCCGCCGCCGCGCAGCATTCCACATGAAAGCGGGTTGGCGTTGAGACGACCAAGGCGTCCGGTTTCCACTTCAGGGCCTGCTCCAGGTCCGGCAGGCTCTCGACGCCATGCCGGGAGAGGCACTCCGCCCGCCGGTCCTGGCGGACGTCGACGAGGCGGATGGCCGAGGCTGGCACGCCGTGAGCGAGCAGGCAGCGAATCCGACGCCTGCCCATGGAGCCTCCGCCCAGCACGACGAAACTCTTGTGTGTTCCCATGTTGTCCCCCTGCAGGAGCCTGATCCTCGCACCGGCCAGCCTCATCGGCTTGCGGCGGGCACGTCCTTCAGTGTCCAATGGGTGCCCATCAGGGCCGGCGGCTCGCCCGGCCGTTCTGCCTGGTAATAAACCGTCCAGATCGATCCATCCTTCAACTGCACCGATGCAGGATATCCCATATCGCCCTCGAAGGCGGCCGCGAGCTTGATCTCCTTCTTGACGTCCCATGTTCTCCCAAGGTTGCGGCTGATGCACGCATGCTGGCCGAACGGTGGGCGTCGTCGGGCGTACACCGCCAGCAGCCAGCCGTTCGTCAATCGGATCACGTGCGGTGGATGACCTTGCATCGGTGTCGTGTGTGGCGCCGACCAGGTCGCGCCGCCGTCGACGCTCTCAGACTGGCGGAGCTGATCCGGTGGATTGCAGTCCCGGAACAAGGCCACGAGCGTACCAGGCGATGCTTCCACCACATGGACTTCGTCGTAGGAGAGCATGCGGTCCCCCGCAGGTACGGGGAAGTCCGCGATGATCTTCCAGGTCTGACCGTCGTCGCGCGACTCGGAAATCGAGACCTTGTGAGGCGAGCCATCCGGCGTGCCGTTGTAGTCCTTGGGTGTCGTGTGCGAGGAATGCGGCCGCTGGCCCATGAAGAGGAGTCGGCCGTCGCTCAGTTGGATAGGGCCGTGCGGCGTCGTGACCGGCGTACGAATCGGCTGTCCCCAGGTCTTGCCGCCGTCAGTGGAACGAACCACGTAGTGGCCCTGCAGGTCCGTCCCATAGGGAGGCCCGGTGAACCAGCTCACCAGCATCGTCCCCTTGGCGGTGCAGATGACACCGGCATCGCGATCGTCGATGCGGAGGTCCTGGATGGTGATGGCTGGACTCCACGTCTTGCCACCGTCAGAGCTCCGGCTGATCTGCGTCTTGCCGTCCTCGGAGATATGCCCCGTGCGGTCACCGGAGAAAGCGGCGATCAGATCACCGTTGGGGGCCAGGGCGATCGAGGGCCATCCGATGTAGCGCTGCCTGCACAGGACGCGTTGTGGTTCGAGGATGGTGGCCATTTCCTGGTCGGTGGCGACGTCCGTGCCGGTGGACTTGATTTCCCAGCGGCTGGCAATGGCCGCGCGTTTCCCGGTGATCTTCAGGTTTGAGAACTCGACGGCTCCTTGGCTGGTGTACACGCCGACAAGTCCCTCGGCATAGGTGCGGTCGTTTGCGCTGAGCACGAGTTTGTCGTCCAAGTAGACCTCGACACGGCCGGTGCGGGTCTGGGCCCGAGCGGTGTACCAGCGGCCGGGTTCCATGGCGATCTGGTTCTTTCGGGTGATCTCGTTGCCGTCGGCCATGATGTCGCCGCGGAAGAGGATGACCTGGTCGAAGCGGGTATCGAAGTGGATGAAGTATCCGCGGGCCGAGTCTTGGGCGTTCAGGATCAAGCCTGCCGCCTGCACGCCGTTGCCGCCGGGACTCACCCGGAAACGCAGCTGCAGGGTCGGATCGGCGACCGTCGCGCCGCGGTGGACTGCCTGCGGCTGGCCGGAATTGTCGGTCTGCTCGAGGCGCCCATCGCGGATCGTCCAGGCGCCGCCCACGAACGTCCAGGCGGCGGGGGGGGGAATGAGCGGTGCATCGCTGAGTTCCTCAGCCCGCAGAGCGCGAGGCGGAATCGCAAGGCTTGCCAGAACCAGCAAAAAGGGACCTAGCCATCTCCTTGATCTGTCCGCGTTCCGATCGTCGCGTCTGAAGCCGGTCATTGAAGCCTCCATCTAACGACCCTCATGTTGTCGATGGCAACAAACCTCTCGAGCACCTGTGGTGCCAAATGCTGAGTCTGGGCGACACTCGGCGTGTGAAGAAGCAGTACTACAACCGCGAGGGCCCGTGCACCCTGCACGGCGAGGGAGCCAAGGCAACAACCGCCCCCGTTGCGGGCGAGCACCGGCTGCGGCGGCTCAGTCCGATTCCGGGACGTATCTGCCGGTTCAGCCTCCTTCATCCGTCGAGGTCCTCCAGTTCGCCGGTATTCGTCGCCGAAAGGTCTCCATGCAGGTGTCTCCTGCGAAGGTGTACGGCGGCAGAAGCCGCAGGGGAAATCGCGGCAGCTGGAGCTTGATCAGCACCTTGTCGAAGGCGCCGTCGATGTGCCCCGCTCCCCCGACCGCCTGCTCGAGGGCCTTGCCCAGGATAGCCAGTTCTTCGCCCATTCTTCTCAACTCACCGCCGCGGGCGTCGAAGAATTGCCTGGCCTTTGCGAAATGGCAGAGTGCCAGTGAGATCAAGAGGCCGCACTCGGCCTCATCCCGGCATTCGGCGTAACCCGGCTCGGTGAAGAAGAACTGCAGGTCGGGGGCTTTGCGAAGCATGTCCACGCGGCCGGTGCGGTCCGGACCTCCGCCATATTTGACTGCCACGAGATTGGGGTGATCCGCCGACAGCCTGGCGTAGTCACCACCGGTTAAGACTCGTCCGCTTCTCGACAGGTTGTAGTGCATAAAACGGCAGGTGGGAAAACGGTCACAGACCTCGTGGAATGAAACAGCGACCTCGCGGTCGGTCAGTCGCCCCCAACTCGGCAGGGAGATCTGAAACGTTGCGATGCCCAGGTCGCGGCATCGCTCGATGCGCTCGATCACGGTGGACAGCGAGAGGCTGATGATTCCGACCATGGGGTGGTTTTCGGGCTTGGGCATCTCCTGCCGGAACAACTCCACGATCGCGTCGAATTGCCGGTCGCTGACCGCGTACCCTTCGCCGGCGGTGCCGAACACGTACAGGTGGCGGGTCAGATTGTCGCGCAGGAGCCTGATTTCCTGGCGGAAAAGCACTTCGTCCGGTGTCCAGTCCGGTTTCCAGGGCACCACGCAGGTGGCGAGGATGGCGGGCGGATAGCGCTTGGCCACAGAATCAGCCTTTCTCTCTCCCGGGCGGGTTGGGGGAAGCACGCTTGCGGGTCAAATGCGTGGGAACCTCGTCATTTCCGAAGGAAAACTCCTCCTCGCTCAATTTGCGAATGCTCAGCGGCGGATTCTTACCGAGGATGATCTTTCCCCCTTCAATACGCCACTTGCCTGTCTGGGTTTTGTCGCCCACTCGGGAGGCACACGTTCCGTTGGCTTTGAACTCGATCACTTCCTCGCGGCCCTCGCCGGCACCCAGAGGCAGCGGTCTTGACCATGTTCCGACGACTTGGGCAGTGATCTTGCGGTCATTCGGGTCTGTCTTCCTGCAGCCCGCGAGGGGCGCGAGCCATGAGAGGCACAGCAGCCAGACGAGACAGGACATCGCTGTTGGGAATGACCTCATGCTCGATCTCTAGTAACTGTAAGCTCCGGTGGCTTGACTACCGTATCCGCCGCGGCCCACGTAGTTCTTGATCTTCCGGCGCGTTTCGACATGGCCGTCACCGAAGCCTGCATTGCTATCCATGAATCGGGTTGCGGGGACGTCGAGCAACTGGTAAGGGGTCGGTTCGGGGTTCTCGGAATGGAAGCTGCGGTAGGGCTTCAGCGGTGTGGACCAACCCTCCGCGGGCCAGGACTCGTTGACGTCGGCCACAATGACGTCCTGGGAATAACCAGCGTCCTGGGGTTCGTGATCCCTGCTGCGATTGCCCGACTCGGCCCAGAAGTAGGGGCCGGAGTAATCGCCCGCCCGCATCCCTGCGAAGAGGTTGTAGCCCATCATGTAGCTGGGGTTGCCGCCGTAGCCTCGGGACACATCCGCGACGAAGAAGACCCTGGACCACAGGCTGCGATCCTCCTCATCCGGGAGATTTTCCGTGCTATTAGCCGGCTGGAAGTAGTATGTTGACTTGATGAGCGGACACCAGAGGATCGCTGCGTGCTTGTTGGCGGCCTTGACGTACAGGAACCTGCGTATGTCCGGTTGAGCGGTGCGGTTGTACTGGACCTGGTTGGGGTAGTTCGCGCCGCGCGTAGGGTACTTGCCTTTGCTCTCTGCAGCGTAGACCATCAGGCCCTTGACGATCTGAGAGATGCCGCTGCTGCAGGTGACCACCCGTGCCTGGCGGCGCGCCCGGCTGAGAGAGGGGAGCAGGACGGTGATCAGGAGGGCGATAATGGCGACCACCACCAAGACCTCAATCAGCGTGAAGCCCGTCCGGGCAGTGAAGCCGAAGTGCCGGGCAGCATAGCTCACGGTTGTTCTAGGGATGGATGGGTTCATCGCAAGACCTCCCGCGGAAGCCCTCATTTGTCGACTGACGACATGTGCATGCCCGATCCCGCCTCGGTCGGAGACACCGGCCTGAGTGCGGGGGGGCACGTTGCTCCCACAAGCCTAGGCTCGTGTAGGCAACTACGCAAACAATGGTAATAGGACCTAGTTTCCGTGTCAATGGCCTTGGCCACTGGTCCGGATCGGGAAGTGTGCGCAGATCCATACATGCCTCTATAATAATCATAACCATTTTTTAAATAAATACTAACATCTAACGGAGTCTGCCTAGTAAGCCGGTGGGGAATCCGACGGTCGGGGCATTGACAAGCATCTCGACTTTTGTTTAACTGAATACATGAAAAGCCAACGACTCGCTCACCCATGGAGATCGGGTGGCACATACAGGCTGGGTCGGTTGGCGGTTGCTCTGGGTTGAAGCATGATCGACATTCCCAGACGAGAAGGTGCTGCGGCCTCGATGCGGCTGGTTCGGGAGCTTCGCCGACTGGTGGTTGTTGGCCATCTTGGGGTGGGTGATCCGCTTCCGTCGATTCGCGAGCTGATTGAAGAGAAAGGTGTTGGCCAGTTCGCCGTTCGCCAGGCTCTGAAGCAGATTGAGCGTGAGGGCTGGGCCGCTCGTCGGGCCAATGGAGGCAAGCTATGGATTGCCTCGGGTGCGGCCGAGTGTGCCCGGGCGCGGATGGCCGTCGAACCTCCGCCGATCATCTTCATGCTCACCTCGCTGGACCGCCGGTTTGGTGGCGAGGACCAAGTCCGCGAGTTGGAGCGAGGTTTCGCGGGTGCGTTCGGCGCGTGCGAGGTTCGGCAGGTGGCCATTGACGTGGATGCTGGCGTGCAGCGGGTGGAGCGTCTGCTTGAGGAACACGAGCAGTTGTCGTGCGAAACGGGCTATCTGTTAGCCGGCCTGCCTTCGCAATCCAAGCTTGTCTTTTACCAGAGACAAGTGGCGAGCGTGGTGCTTGGTCACGTCGACCCGGAGCTGAATCTGCCATCTGTCGACGAGGACATCAGGCATGTTGGCTACACGGCGGGTCGGCTGCTGTGTCACCGGAAGCGGGCCGTAGTGCTCTTTTCGCGCGGGCTGGTGGGCGGCGAAGCGGAGCTGATCAACGGTGTGCGCCAGGCAGCTCGCGAGCTCTGCGGGCGCTATCCTTCCTGGGACGAATGCACCTGCTCGGTCCCCAATGATCCGCGGGCCTACGAGACGGCGATCGACCAGCTGCTGCAGAACGCTTCTGGGCCAATCGGTATTCTGGCAGTGCGTCCGCCGCTGGCGATGGCGGTAGTCAAGGTTGCTGCCCGACGTGAGATTCCCATTCCGGAGCAGGTCGAACTCATCGGGTACCACCATTCCTCAGCGTACACCCATGTTCACCCGGAGATCACCTCGGTTGGCGTGAAGTCCATCGAGGAGCTGGGTCGTCAGGCGGCCCAGTTGCTGGCCGAATCGATGATTCGGCCCAGGGTGGTCGCTCGCAGGGAGTTAGTCGAATCCAATCTGATCGAGAGAGAATCAACTCTGCCCTCCGATGAGGGTAGGGTCCGCGGCGGTTCATGAGCCGCTGATCGACCATCGAAACGAAGGAGGCCAAGGAAGATGAATCCGCACCTGTTCTCGTGGAGGCGCGTCGTGCTGTGGGCCTGCCTGGGGGCCAGCACGATTTGCCCTGCGGCCGTCGTGATGTCACACGTGGGCTCGAGTGATCCGGCCGCCGAGGGCTGGACGTTCAACGATTACACTTTCATCGGTGGCACCGTCTCTCCTGGAAACGACTCCGAGCCTTTCTGGCATATCCAGGCCAACGCCGGGGCGGCGCAGCGCTATCTCTACGACCTTGCCTCGGCGGACGTCGCCGACCCGGACGGCTGGACTTACACTGTGCGGGTGAAGGTCAACGCCGCCAACATGGTGTTTGAAGCGTCGTTTGGGGTCATTGAAGGTGGCGACTGGTGGAACCTGCATCTGGTAGTTGGCGCGCCCGAGCAGACCGGCGTTTGGGTGGTCGACACCAACGCCAACCCGGTCGAGCGGCTCAGCTCCGTTGATCCCAGTGCAGCCTACCACACCTACCAGACCGTCTATGATCCCTCTGCCAATGGTGGGCTGGGTGGGGTCACCTTCTATCTGAATGGCATCCCCATCGGGGCGCGGTCCCGCGGGCAGGGGTACCCGGTGCCCGGCATGCTGAGGTTGGACTTCGGCGACAACGACCGGGGCAACGCCCCATCCGATTCCCAATGGTCGCTGGTTCGTTTTGAAACCGGCCAGCACCCGTTGACGAACGACGCGTGCAGCGGTGCAGACATGATCACGGACGGCCTTATGGCTTCCTCGACGTTGGGCGCCTCGCCCGACGGCAGTGCTTCCTGTGGCAACTCTGACGGTTCACCTGATTTATGGTACAGCTACGCGGCCACATGTACCGGGATTGCGACGATCAGCACATGCGGTTCTGGCTTTGACACAGTGCTGGCCGTCTATTCGGGAACCTGTGAAGGGCTTACTGAAGTGGCCTGCAACAACGACTGCGATGGTGTTCCGTGTGGCGGTTGGTCTTCATGCGTCAGCTTCGCCGCTACAGAGGGGCAGACCTACCTGGTTCGCGTGGCGGGGGCCGATGGTCAGGGTGGCGACTTCAACCTGAAGGTGCAATGCGGCGTGCCGGACAACGACACGTGTGCCCTAGCCACGGCCGTCGGACTTGGCAGCGTCGTCGGGACCACTTTGGGGGCCTCTGCTGACGGCTCGGGCAGCTGTGGCGGCTCGAACGGAAGCCCTGATGTCTGGTACGCATACACCTCGCCGGTGAACGGCACGCTCAAGATCGACACCTGCGGTGCGACATTCGATACGGTGGTATCAGTGCTCGACGGGTGCGGCGGGGCCGAACTGGCCTGCAACAATGACTGCGAGGGGGCCCCGTGCTCCGGTCCTGGTTCCTGTCTGAGCGTGGCCGTCGCGAAGGACCGCACCTATCTGATTCGTGTTGCCGGCGCCGCGGGGGCGAAGGGGGACTTCACCCTTTCGCTCGAGGACGACTCCGCCCAACAGTGGGCAGTACTCTATCAGGAGGTTTTTGCCACTGCCGGCATCAAGCGCCCCCTGGACTTCGCGGGTTGGAGTTGGATCAATGAGTCCGGCGTCGAGTACATTCCGACACTCGACAGCAATCCTGGCATATCGTACGTTGGCGGTGCCGCCTTGCCTCCGGAGGGCTCAGTGAACTCCGATCCCGCCCTGCCCGACGGGTTGAGCGGTTACATCTATGTCGGTGATCCGTATCCGGACACCTATGGCTTGCTGTATACCCAGGAGTATCTGGTTCGTCGTGGAGGCGAGGCCAGACTGCGGTTCAGCTGGGCCGGATTGTCGAGCCCGATCACCTCAGCCCGTCTTGCCCTGCGCGTCGGTTCCACATGGCACGCGTCCGATCCGGCCATTCCCGGCGAACTCGGCAACTGGTCGAAGATCGGGCCGCTGGACCCCGATGCTCTCCAGTGGCGCGCCCTGGACTACACGCCGGGTACCCGCATGGCGCTTGGGGCGGCAGTCATGCTGCCGGCCGGAGACATTACCGCGTTCGGACTGTTGATTGAAGGTGTTGACGCTACCACCCGTGGCGATTATCGCTTCGACAACTTCCGCGTCGAGGGCGTTCAGTATGCGGACGCGTGTGCGAGCGCCCTGCCGATCACTGACGGCACGACCTACGGCTCTACGGCGTTTGCCACTCCGGGCGGGACCGCCTCGTGCGGCAGTTCCGACGGCAGCGCGGATGTGTGGTATGCCTATACCGCGGCTTCGACCGGCCCACTCACGGTCGACAGCTGTGGCTCGTCCTTTGACACCGTGCTTTCGGTCCGGACCTCATGCGACGGGGCGGAACTGGGCTGCAGCGACAATGCCTGCGGGAACGGCTCGCGGCTGACGCTACCTGTCCATAAGGACGCCACCTACTACATCCGGGTCTCTGGAGCGAGTGGTACGGGCGGAGCCTTCGTGCTCCACGTAGGCTCGGGTACGGTGCCCAACGATGAGTGTGGCCATGCCCAGGTGGTCGTCGATGGCTTGACGACGGGCACCACGCTCGCCGCCTCCAATGACGGCACCGCTTCCTGCGGCGACTCGAACACGTCTCCGGACGTGTGGTACTCCTACACGGCCATCTGTAACGCGCCGCTCGAGATCAACACCTGCGGATCCGACTTCGACACGGTGCTGTCGGTGCTGGACGGTTGCGGGGGGGCCGAGCTCGCCTGCGATGATGACGCCTGCGGCCGACAATCGCGTGTAGAGATCTCTGCCGCGACCGTGGGTACGCACTACCTGATCCGGGTCTCGGGCAATGGTTACAGTCAAGGCAACGTCAAGCTGAACGTGATCTGCAAGACGCCACCTCCGAACGACAACTGCGTGGATGCCGTGGTTTTGACCGCCGTGGGCGTGACTCACGGCACCACGACGTATGCCACGTCCGACGGCGACGCGAGCTGCGGCGACTCCTACGGCAGTCCGGATGTCTGGTACGGTCTGACCGTGCCCAAGTCTGGGCAGCTCAAGGTCAAGGTTACCAGTGCCGAGTTCAGTCCGGTCGTGTCGATCCACCAGCCGGCGACATGCCCCGGCGATCTGGAGAACGAGGTTGGCTGTGGGACGCCCGCTCTGTCTCTGCGGGTGATCGAGGGCGCGTCCTATCTGATCCGCGTGGCCGGTGTGGGAGCAGGCCGCGGGGCATTCGAGCTGGATATCTCGTATGGCACGGTGATCATCGAGCACATCGGGCTGTTCGATCCGGCCACCGAGGGCTGGACACTGAACGATTACACTGGCGTCGGCGGCATCACTGGGCCGAGCAGTGATGGCGAGGACAGCTGGCGTATCCGGGCGAATGCCGGGGCTGCTCATCGTTATCTATATGCGCTGGGTACCTCCGACGTGTCGGATCCTCGTGGCTGGACGTATACCGCCAGGGTGAAGGTGAACGCGGCCTCCCAGGTATGGGAGTCGGCGTTTGGCGTCATCGAGGGTGGCGACTGGTGGAGTCTGAGCCTGGTGCCGGGCAGCCCGGAAACCCGAGGCGTGTTCCTGGTCAACCCCAGCTACGGTGCCGGGCCGCGGGTGAGCGAGATCGATCCGAGTGCAGCCTTTCACACCTATCAGATCATCTCTGATGCGGCGGTGAACGGAGGTGCTGGAGGAGTCACTTACTACCTTGACGGGGTGCCCCTGGCCACGCAGGCTCGCGGAGACGTACCCCAGGTGGGAGGGATGACGC
Source organism: Phycisphaerae bacterium (assembly GCA_018003015.1). Lineage (NCBI taxonomy): Bacteria > Pseudomonadati > Planctomycetota > Phycisphaerae > Phycisphaerae bacterium. The sequence continues at coordinate 13,599 of JAGNEZ010000063.1, forward strand.
GCCTGGACTTCGGTGATAACGACAGCACCAGTGCGGCGTCGGATTCGCAGTGGTCGCTGGTGCGGTTCGAGATCGGCAACTCCGCGCTCTGCCCGCGGCCGTTCGCCGACACAGACGCGGATGGTGATGTGGACCAGCGGGACTTCGGCGTCTATCAAGTGTGCTATGCGGGTAGCGGCGGTGGGGTCCTCGAGGGTTGCCGGTGCCTTGACGCCGACGGCGATGGCGACGTCGATACCACCGACTTCGAGAAGTTCCAGGCTTGCTTCAGCGGCCCGGCGGTGCCGGCCGATCCCGCATGCAATGACTGAGCGTTTGTTTCAGTTGTGTTGGTTGCTGTGACTGTTGGCGGTGCGAAAGGAGAAAAGGAATGCGCGCGCGGAACCTGATTCGAGGTGTTGAGGTTGTACTGGGCCTCTTGACAGTTGCCGCAGTCGCCGGTGCGGCTCCGTACCAGCATGCAGGATCGACCGACCCTGCGTCTGAAGGCTGGGTGCTCAACGACTACACCGGTCTGGGGGGTGCGGTGGCTCCGGGCTGGGACAGCGAGGCGTTCTGGCAGACGCATGGCAATGCCGGGAGCGTTCAACGCTACCTTCAGGACATCACCCCGGCAGACGTGAACGACCCGACCGGCTGGACGTACACCGCGAGGGTGAAGGCCAACCTGGCCACGGACATTCTCGAAGCCTCTTTTGGCGTCATCGACGGTCAGGAATGGTGGCAGGTTCACCTGCTGACCAGCGCCGCGGCGGGGGTTTATCTCATGAACCCCGACGCGTCCACGGGGCCGCAGCTCAGCGGAGTTGATCCCAGTCTCGAGTACCACACGTATCAGATTGTCTTCAACCCGACTGGCGCGGGCGGAGGAGGGGAGGCCACTTACTACGTAGATGGTATGGCGACTGGTTCGCGGATGCGTGGCCAGAACTTCAATGCCGGCGTTGCAGGGCTCTATCGGCTCGACTTTGGCGACAATGATCGGGGGGCGACAGAATCCGACTCGCAATGGGCGCTGGTACGTTTTGAACTTGGGCAGCATCCTGTACCGGAGCCGGCCTCGATTCTGATGGTTGGTCTGAGTGGTTGGCTCCTGGTGAAACGCCGCTCGAGATGAAAGGCAGACCCGTGCCCTGGATGACGTCGGGCGCGGGCCGCGCCGCCGTTCAGGCGTGCCTCGTTTTCCTCTGGCGGTTCATTGATCCGACCGGAGTAGTTGTGCCATTGAAGCAGCGTAGTTCTGCACCGGTGGGAACAGAGGTGAAGGATATGCGCCCAAAGCACAGGCTTGTTGGATTTGTGGTCCTGGTTGCTGCCCTGGTTCCGAGTACGGCGGCAAGTGGCCAGGGTTCCGCCACGATCCTCTCCCGCAGAGTCCTGTGCAAGCAACCGGGCCGCTATATTGGCTGGCCGAGTATTGCCGAGGCGCCCAACGGCGACCTGATCGTCGTGTTTTCGGGCGATCGCAGCGCACACGTCTCGCCAGACGGCAAGGTTCAGATGGTGCGTAGCAGTGACCGCGGGGAGACATGGAGCGATCCGACCACCATCTACGACCTTCCGATCGACGATCGCGACTCGGGGATTCTCCGCACCGTGCGGGGTACCATGCTGGCCAGCTGGTTCACCGGTCCGCCCTACGGGACATCGCTTCAAGGTCATTACGTGGTTCGCTCCAGCGACAACGGGTACACCTGGGGTGTTCCTGTCCGTACGCCGGTGACAACGCCGCACGGGCCCATTCAGCTGCGCGATGGCCGACTGCTTTATCTCGGACTTGAGCCGCACTCCTCGCACACCGTTCCCATGGACTACAACGGTCCGCCCGCCGGTTCGCCCCACGCAGTCTCGATCGCTGAGTCGAATGACGACGGGCTTACCTGGCGGGTGATCGCGCATTTTCCTGTTCCTGCGGAGGCGCTCATGCTCTCGTATGATGAGCCTCAGGTGGTTGAGCTGCAGGGCGGACGACTCCTGGCCATGTTTCGGGACAACAACGCGCCGCAGCTGCTCATCCAATCGGAAAGCGATGACGGTGGTTGCACGTGGTCGACACCCCGCAGGACGGCGGTCCACGGTTATCCGCCGCATCTCCTTGAGCTCACGAACGGCTGGCTGCTCGTTTCCTATGCCAAGCGATGGGATCCGCTGGGAGAGTATGCCTGCCTCAGCCGGGATGGCGGACGGACTTGGGACGTTCAGCAGGAGATCCGGTTGTCCGGCGCCCTCAACGGCGATCTCGGCTATCCCGCATCGCTGCAGCTCGCGGATGGCTCGATCTGGACGGTCTATTATCAGGTGGACCAGCCGGGCGAGAATCCCTGTCTGATGGGTACCCATTGGCGGATTGTTGCGGACGAATGCGTGCAGGCGGCAGAGGTGACCGATGGTTCGCTCGCGAGCACGACCGGGCTCGCGACCGCCGGTGGACCCGCGCTGTGCGGGTTGCCCAGCACGCTGGCCGACACCTGGTATGCTTACACCGCGACCTGTACTGGTACCGCCATCGTCGCGGCCTGTGGTGTCTCCGAGGGTGCCAGGATTGCGGTGTATGCCGGCACCTGTGACGCTGCCAGTGAGATAGTGTGCAGTGGGGGTTGTCCTGAGCGGGTCTGTGGGACCGGTCCGTGCGTGACCTTTCAGGCTACTGAGGGGCAGGTTTACCTCCTTCGTGTAGCAGCGGATGCTTTGCATGGCGCCAACTTCAACCTGGAAATCGCCTGCGGGCCCCCGGTCAACGACACTTGCGCGAGGGCGATCCCCGTTCGTCGCGGGACCATCCGCGGAACAACGCTCGCCGCCTCCATCGACGACCCTAGTGGGGGATGTTCCGGTGCGGATGCGACTGGCGGAGTCTGGTATTCCTACACCGCGCTGCAGGATGGCCTCCTCCAACTGAGCACCTGCGGTTCCGCGTTGGACACGGTCGTTTCCATCTACGATGGATGCCTCGGGACACGGCTGGCCTGCAACGATGACTGTGGCGGTGACCCGTGTGGCGGGTCGGCCTCGTGTCTTACCCTGAACGTACACAAGGGGCGAAGTTACCCGATCTGCCTCGCCGGCTCCCGGGGAGAGCGAGGCGGCTTCCAGTTGTCCTTGCGCGACGCGGTCATCGCGTTGCACGAGGGTTCGAACGATCCCTCCACGGAGGGCTGGCAACGAGACGATTTTACCGGCATCGGTGGGACCGTAGGCCCCGGGTTCGACCTTGAGGCCTACTGGCGGACCCAAGGCAATGCGGGCGGTGCTCAGCGCTACCTTTACAGCCTTGATCCGGCCGATGCCTCCGACCCCAGGGGCTGGACGTGCACCGCCCGCGTCAAGGTGAACACTGCCACCCAGGTATTCGATGCATCTTTTGGCGTGATCGATCGCAATGACTGGTGGAACCTGCATCTGGTGGCCGGAGGAACGTCGGGCGCCACCGGTGTATGGGTGGTGGACGGCAACGCGCATCCGAGCGAGAGGCTGAGCACCATCAACCCAAGCGCGGGTTACCACACCTACCAAATCGTCTTCGACCCGCTAGCTCAGGGTGGCGCCGGCGGAGTCACGTACTACGCGGACGGCCGGATCATCGGGGTGCGATTCCGTGGCCAGCAGTATCAGGTGGGAGGAATGACTCGCCTGGATTTCGGCGACATCGATCGGGGCGACACCGCGTCGGATTCGCAGTGGTCGTTGGTACGGTTCGAAATCGGCAACGCGGCCCTGTGCCGGCGGCTGTTTGCGGACATGGATTCGGATGACGATGTGGATCTAGACGATTTCGGCGCGTTCCAGCGGTGTTACTCGGGTGCTGAAGCAGGCGTCCGGGAGAATTGCGTCTGTTTCGACCGAGATGGCAACGGGAGCATCGATGCTCAGGACTTCGCAGCCTTTGCGTCCTGTTTCAGTGGTCCGATGATCTCGTTCAAGCCGACATGTGATTGAGTTGGCCCCGGAACGGGCCTCACTTACAGGAGAAACAAGATGAGTACAACTCGTGCACCGTCGGTGGCGTGCACATCTGGCAGTGGTCAACGGCTTTATCGACGCGCAAGGACTCTCATTCCGGGCGGCACCCAACTGCTCAGCAAACGGCCGGAGATGTTCGCGCCTGGCCAGTGGCCGGCGTACTATCGAGAGGCGAAGGGATGTGAGGTCATTGACCTGGACGGTCGGTCCTACGTGGACATGTCGATTATGGGTATCGGTGCCTGTCTGCTGGGCTATCAGGATCCCGACGTGACTTCCGCTGTAGTCCGTCGCGTTCAGAGCGGGTCCATGTGCACGCTGAACAATCCCGAGGAGGTCGAACTCGCGCAGTTGTTGCTAGACATTCATCCTTGGGCCGAGAGTGTCCGTTACGCTCGTACGGGTGGAGAGGCCATGGCCGTTGCCGTGCGCATCGCGCGGGCCGCAACGAATCGGGATCTGGTGGCCTTCTGCGGATACCATGGCTGGCATGACTGGTATCTGGCCGCAAACCGCGCCGCGGGTGATGCATCGGCAGATGCCCTCGGTGGCCACCTGCTTCCTGGCTTGTCTCCTTGCGGTGTACCATCTCAGCTCGCGAACACGGCGATGCCTTTTGCGTACAACGACATCGATCAGCTTGCGGCGATCGTCGAGCAGCACGGTCGGCGTCTGGCCGCGGTGGTCATGGAGCCGACCCGCTCAGTCGAGCCCGCGCCGGGCTTTCTGGGCGGGGTGTGCGAGTTGTGCCAGAAGTGCGGCGCGGTTTTAGTGGTGGACGAAATCACCGCTGGCTGGCGCCTGGTGCTCGGTGGAGCTCATCTCAAGTATGGATGGCAGCCGGACATCGCGGTCTTTGCGAAAGCGCTTGGCAATGGTCACCCGATGGCCGCGGTCATCGGTCGCGCGGCGATCATGCAGGCAGCGCAGAGTTCGTTCATCTCCAGCACCTATTGGACTGAGGGCGTGGGTCCGGTGGCAGCTCTGGCCACGGTACGGAAGATGCAGCGTGTGGATGTACCCGCGCATATCGCCGCCATCGGACTGCGTTTCCGGAAGGGCATGCGTGAGATCGCCGATCGGCATGGTGTCGCACTGAGGCTCACGGGACATCCTGCGATCACGAGTCTGGTGTTTGAGCATCCAAGCGCCTTGGCCCTTCAGACTCTGCTGACCGTTCGCATGCTGGATCGAGGGATCCTGGCTGGAGGCGGATTCTATGCCTCGCTGGCACACCGAGAGGAGCATGTGGAGGGCTACCTGGCTGCGGCGGATGAGATATTTGCTGAGCTCTCGGAGGCCACTCGCCTGGGGGATGCCGAGCGACGCATTGGCGGAGAGGTGCGGCACAGTGGATTCGCACGGTTGACCTGAATAAACCTCTCAGCAGTTTTTAGGAGTTTTAGTATATTCATTTGGTCCCAATTGGGGGCAATGGAAGTTTGAACACTGGCAAGGCAATGAGCCGTGCCTTGGGCTCGCGGCTTCGACGGGCAGTGGCGCGGCAAAGGGGGTCCCGCTGAGGCCGGGGTGATGCTGGAAGCCGATTGGGGCTGGCGGAGTGGGTTGCCGGGCATCCCGGCCGCCGGCTGGAACTCGCCTGTTGGCAGGTTTCCTCGAGGACCGACTTGGATTGGCCGGAGGTTCACGCCCGGCCGGTCCAAGCCGTGGGATACGCATTGGAGTTTCGTTCGCTTTGTCTGCAGTACGAGACCGGCTTTTGCCGATTGCACTCAAGAACGCCCTTTCCTTGTGTTCAGGGCATGGGCATGGTGGTCATGTTACCACCCGGCCCAGGCAAACGCTCCGTGGGCGCTGTGTGCATGGTGAGGATCACGGAGGATTTCGCATGACGAGTGACAGCAACAGACTTCGCCTCGGGCTGCTCGCGGTTCTTGTCTGTGTAGGGGCTTGCTCTCAGGCTCTGCAACCAGCCCAGAGCCACTGTGGCTCCGACGACCCCCGCGTCGGCTACATCGCCGAGCTCAAGAATCGGTTCATTCACGGTGTATCAGGGACGGCCCGCATCGTTGACAACTGTACCATCGTCATCGAGGACTTCACCTTCGACGGCCTTGGGGTACCGCCGGCCGTCGTAGGAATCAAGGACAACGACTTCGCACACCCCGTTGTGCTCCTAGACAACATTTTCAGGTTAGGCGGCTACCACAACGAGACCTTGACGGTCCCGCTCCCGGAGGGTGTGACGCTGGATGATGTTCCGAGGATCAGCATCAGCTGCGTTGCGGGCACGAAACTGTTTGGCAACGGCAACTTTGGCGATGGTGTCTTTCACGCCCCGGGCACGCCGCAGCCCCGCCGGTGACGAACGAGGTCTATTCCCGGGGCTGCGCGGACAGGGCGGACTGGTGCTGTCGTACCACTCGCCCCCATACGCCAAGGCCTTTGAGAAGACCCTTGAAGTGGTCATCATGTCGTAAGCGGGCGGGCGGAATCAGCGCGCAACCCCAGTTTCTCGCTCGACCATTTCATCGAGGCATCGGCGCAACCGAGGCGGACTTGCGGTTGATGCTTCGCGGGCAATCGGATTACCGCGCGATATCCGGATGGAGGTCTTTCGTGATACACGATCCGGAGGCCTGGTGCACGGCGACAGGAGCCTGTTGGACAGGAGACCTGCAGTGATGATACGTGCTTGTTGGTCGGTTTATGCGTTACTCGCTGCGACGGTGTGGGTACAGGCTGCGGCCTTTTCAGCGGTCACGGCCACGCCCGCGAGTGTCGATGACGTCGGAGTGTGGGTGATTGTCCCCAGCGGTGTTGGGGCGAACCCCGAGTGGCGATATACAACCGAAGTGCCGATCGAGGAATGGATCAAGCCTGATTTCGGCGATTCCGCGTGGAAGACCGGCTGTGGCGGTTTTGGCACGGCCTCGACACCGAATACGCATGTTCGCACCGAATGGAACACGAAGGAGATCTGGCTGCGCCGGGCGTTTGCCCTTGACCGTGGGCCAGAGGGTGAGCTCTTCCTCACGATCCACCATGACGAGGACACGGAAGTCTACCTCAATGGTATCTTGGCCGCGAGTAGCGGCGGGTACAATGTCGGGCACGAGCTTGTGCCGGTGGCTCCGGAGGCGGCCAACTCCCTCAGGCCGGGGCAAAACCTAATCGCGGTTCACTGCCGACAGACCAGCGGCGGCCAGTACATCGATATTGCTCTGGTTCATTCCACGTTGCCCCGGTGGTCGCGAGAGCGGGCCCGGGAGTGGTACCGCAGGCAGCCCTGGCCGTGCGGGTTCAATTACGTTCCGGCCAACGCGATCAGCTACACCGAGATGTTCATGGAGTACTGTCTCGACCCCGATCTGATCGACAAGGAACTGTCGTTGGCGGAGGACGTCGGTTTCAACTGCATGCGCGTGGTGTTGCCGTTCGTTGTCTGGGAGCACGATCCGTCGGCGTTCAGGAAACGACTGGACGCGCTCCTCGGCGTCAGCTGGCGACATGGCATTCGGCTGATGCCGGCGCTGTTTGATGATTGCAGTTTCGGACTGATCCGTGACCCGATCCATGGCAGGCAGCCGGATGTGGTTCTTGGGTGGTACGCGAACGGCTGGACACCGAGTCCCGGGCATACGTTAGGGCGCGACGTGGTCCAGTGGTCGCGGCTACGTCGTTACGTTCGAGACGTCATCGGTTCGTTTCGTGAAGATGAGCGTATTCTGGCCTGGGACCTGTACAACGAGCCGATCAACGGGACCAGCTTGTTGACTACGGCGTTGGTCGATCGTGTCTTCGACTGGGCGCGGGAAATCAAGCCCGCGCAGCCGCTGACCGTCGGTCTGTGGTGCAACGATGCCGATCTCAATCGTCTGTGCTTGATGCGCAGCGACATTGTCACCTTTCACAACTACGGCTCTCCGGATGGACTGGAAGCGGAAATCAAGCGGCTTCTGGCTTTCGGCCGGCCGGTCATTTGCACGGAGTGGCTCAACCGGCCTCTGAATTCGACGGTGGCCGGCTGCCTGCCGGTCTTTGAAAGAACCGGAGCCGGCTGCATGCACTGGGGGCTGGTGAACGGCAAGACGCAGACGCACCTCGGTTGGGGCTGGCGTCCAGGCAGGGGCGAGCCAGCCCAATGGCAACACGATCTCTACCGCAGTGACCACCGCCCATATGACCCGAGCGAATTGGGGCTGTTCCGGGCAGCCATCAGGGCGAAGCGCGCGGCGGGGCGAGCAGTTCCCCCAGGCAAGTGATGAGCTCGGGTCTGATCGCGGCCGTGGTTTTCCTGATGGCTGCACATCGGAGCAAGGAAAGTGACGATTGTCTCCTGGCTTGGCGGGCTCTGGCCCGGCGAGTCTCTGCCGGGTCGTTGCTCTCGCGTGTGGGCGCACTCCTGCCCGGGGTGCCGGCTGCATCGGCAACACTTCGTTTCCGTCCTTCGCGGCGGTTGGCTTTCGCTACCGGTGGGCGCTCGTTTTCGTCTCGCGTGCCCTCGCCGATGAGGTTTGCGACGAGACTGTGACGGCGTGCGCGCGCACACCGGATGGGGAGTTACTGATGTAGCTGAGGCGGTGGCGGTGGCTCTTCGGGTGGTGGAGCAGGATGGTTATACTGGTTGTCATCAGTCTGTGTATCCGCCTGCATTGAGAGGATATGGCATGACCAAGCGAGAGGTCGTCCACGCTGTCCTGAGGCATGAGCGCCCGCCCTACGTGCCATGGTCCTTCCGGTTTACCAGGGAGGCCAAGGATACGCTCGCCCAGTACTTGGGTGTTCCGGATCCGCAGTGCATGCTGGACAATCATCTCGTCGAGTTGGGGAGTGACATCGGCTTCTTCACTGACTTGGGCATCGACCAGTTCCGCGACGTCTTCGGGGTTGTCTGGGACCGCAGCGTTGACAAAGACATCGGCATCGTCCGCGGCTGCGTGCTTCCCGAGCCGACCCTGCGGGACTATGATTTCCCCGATCCCCTCGATCGACGCTTCTACGGGGACATACCGGACAAGCTGGCTCGTTATCCTGACTGCTTCCGCGTTTTCTGCCTGGGCTTTTCGCTCTTCGAACGGGCCTGGACTATGCGCGGCCTGGAAACGCTGCTTCTGGACTTCTACGACCATCCCGAGTTCGTGCGCGAGCTGCTCAACGCCATTGCGGACTACAACATTGCTCAGGTGAAGGAGGCGCTGGAGTACGATATCGACGCGGTCTACTTCGGCGACGACTGGGGCCAGCAGCACGGGTTGATCATGGGCTACCCGCTCTGGCGGGAGTATCTGTATCCCGTTCTGCAGCGTATGTACGACGCCGTGCGCGCCGCGGGCAAACGCGTCGTGATCCACTGTTGCGGAGACGTGGATGAGCTCTTCGATGATCTGGTCAAGCTCGGCGTTGACTGCTTCAATCCATTCCAGCCGGAGGTGATGGACGTCGAGTCCTTGCTGCCGAAGTATCGTCGTTGCCTATCGTTCTGGGGGGGGCTGTCCACCCAGCGGCTGTTGCCCTTCGCCACACCTGCGGAGGTCAGGCGCGCGACGCGCCGGCTGATCGAACTGGGGACGGATGGCGGCTACATCCTGTCTCCGGCGCACGCCGTGGAAGGGGATGTCCCTCTGGAAAACATGCTGGCCTTTATCGAGGTAGCGGGGCGACAGGCGGCATTCAAAGCCGTTTCGGGGCGCGGAATACGCTGAGCCCGTGCTCTTCAGCCGGGGGCTTGAGGGCACACTGACGCCGCCGGCGGGTGGGATCACCGGTTCACACGGCGTTTGGGTTGGTGGCTCCGCGGGGCGGGGAGCGCTGGCCGTGGTACGTGCGACCCGCTGCAAGCCTCTGTCGCAGCCGCACGTCTCGGGTGATTCTCCTGTCTGGTTGCCGGCATCGCCTAGACGTGCCAGGGGGCCCGTATCGGCCTTGAGAGCATTTTAGAGGCTTCGGGATCTCCGACAATCTGCTGCTTGGCCGCATCCCACTTCAGCGTCCGGCCGACCACGGAAGCGATGTAGCCCAGGTGCCCGGGCGTTGCGGAGCGATGGGCCACTTCCACCGGCGTGAGCGCCTTCTTGCGGGACTTCACGCACTCGATGAACTCCCGCTGGTGGGCGCCGTGTGTGTCTTTGAGCAGCACCTTGAGGTCCTTGGCCTTCTCGCGCTGTTCGATCTCTTTCTTCCATTCGGGCTTGGAGGTCTCGAAGCCACTGCGATCGACCCAGACCCATCCCTCCTCGCCGATCCACTTCGCGCCGCTGCGGATCTCATTATAGCCACCGGCGATGATCAGTTCGATTCCCTTGGGGTACTTGCATTCCACGCGATACTTGGTGGCGGTATTCCAGTGCGCATCCCGGGGTGGAAACTCGGCGGTGGCGCTGACCTCCGTCGGTCCGATTTCGTCGTCCGGCCCCACGCCGTAGCTGGTGTTGGCAAGGCCCCAGTGGGCGATGTCGCAGTGGTGGCCGATCCAGTCCATCAGCTGCCCGCCGCCGAAGTTGTAGTTCCATCGCCAGTTTTTGTGGAAGCGGCAGGGGTTGAACGGCACCATCTCGGATGGGCCGACCCAGAAGTCGTAATCTACTTCCTTGGGAGGGTCTGAGTTGGGGCGGTTATTGCCGGTGTTCTCGAAATCGGCGTGGCCGGACGGCAGTCCGACTTCGACGCGTCGGACCTTGCCGATGTACCCGTTGAGGACCAGTTCAGCGGCTCTGCGGAAGTCGTTGCCGCTGCGCTGCCAAGAGCCGGTCTGCCAGATGCGGTGGTTCTGCTGGGCCGCCTGGACCATGGCGATGCCTTCGGCCAGAGTCTTCGACAGGGGTTTCTCGCAGTAGATGTCCTTCTTCGCCTTGGCCGCCGCGATCGCGGGGATGGAGTGCCAGTGGTCGGGCGTGGAGATGCACACTGCCTGGAGGTCGTCCTGACCGATCAGCTCCCGGAAGTCCTTGTAGGCTTTGCAGCCTTCGTCGCCATACTTGGCATTGACGCTCCTGACGGCTCCGGCGAGGTGGTTCTGGTCGACGTCGGCAATGGCCACCACACGGCACTCTTTCACCTCGAGGAAGGCGTTCAGGTTTTCGCCGCCCATCCAGCCCACTCCGATCATCCCGATGTGGATCTTCTCGGATGGGGCGTCAGCGCCCAGAAGGCGGGCGGGGATAAGCGATGGGGCGGCAATGACGGCCGCCGCAGTACGCAGTGTCTGTCGGCGGGTGAGTGGGGTCGTCTGTTTCCGAGCCATGGTCTTTCGCTCCTGTATCCGATGTTGTCCGTGAAGCCCTGCCCGACTCTCCCGCCGGGCGTTGTTCTCGGCATTATAACGGCACTCTCCGTTACGCCCAGCCGTTTTCAGGCTCTTCCCTGTTTTCCGGGCCAACAGGGGCGTCCACCTGGGTGTGGAGGAAGCCTGTCGGTGTCGTTTCCCGTGGTTGCTGCCCAGCGTTTGTCTGGGTACCGGGAGACGAGTTTCCTCCCTGCCGGCGGCGCCTGGTACCCGAAGTCGTGATACCGTGCCGCGGCGCGGTTTGGCTGGGCGTCTTCGCATCCCGCCAGTTCCTCTCGAGAGCGATCGCCGATTCAGGTGCCGTCGGCCACGCCGCCCCGGGCTGCCTGCCGCGGAAGTCAGTGGTCGCAGTCGGGATCGGCTGGCACACCGCTTCCGCTGTAGCACTGCTGGAGAATGCCGAAGTCGGACTGGTCGACGTCGCCGTCCTTGTCGAAGTCAACGCTCTGGCACGCAGGGTCTGGCTGGCGGACGGTTGGCCCCAACGAACAGGATGTAAACCGATGGAGATCGGCAACATCGATGTCGCCGTCCCTGTCCAGATCCCCGGTCGCGAAGGCCAGGGTCACCGAGCCGTCCTCCGATGTGGCGCAGACTGTGCCTTCGTCAATCTCAACCTGCTGAAAGACCACCGGAATGGGCGCGTTGCTGACGCCAATCACGGTGAAGCTGATGTTCAGCAGCGTGCCACTCCTGCTGACCGCCTGGGATCCTGCCAGGCCGATGCGAATGATCCCGGCGGGCAACGGATTCACGGCGAGCAGCATGTTTTCCGCCGCCGGACCAAGGACGACTTCGTCCAGGCTGAGCACGGCAGGGTCATGCGAGATATGCATGTTGGCCGCATGCATGGTCGCGTCGCCCACCGACAATGCCATACCGAGGCTCACCCGGCCGCCCAGCCTGCTGGTGACATTGGGCAAGCTGAGCGAGACCGATGCGGTGTTGTCCTCGCAACCTCGCCAGGCCAACAAGCCGGACAGCGCGGTCCAGTTGCCGGTTACGTCGCCGAGCAGGATGCCGACAAAATCCTGTCCGGCCTGATCATTGTTGAACAGTGGATAAGTCCGGTTCTCCGGGTCAAACGACCAGATTCGGCCGGAGCCGGGGAAGGGCACCTCGCGGAGGCCAACCGACTTTTCCAGGATGTACGCCGCGTCCATCGCCGAGACCGAACCATTGTGGTTCACATCGGCGGCGATAGCCTGATGGCTCGAGAGGGTACGTGAACCGACCGACGTCTGAAGCACATAGGATGCATCCAGGGCCGTGATTTCGGCGACGCGATCGGTTTTCGATGGCGTGAGCGTGTAACTTCCCGTGGGAATGTTGGTGATGGAGTAGGCCCCGGTTGCGGCATCGGAGACTGCCGCGTAGCTGCCGTCGCCCTGCATGATCAGAGCGACGCCGGGCAGATGCCCACCGCTGTAGTAGCTCACCGTGCCTGCAATGGTGAAGAAGCCGTTGACGAGGAAGACGCCGTGGCTCGTCTCAAAGGTGAGGGCGCCGTCGTTGAGGGTGGCGGGAGCGATGGTCAAGTCGGTGGAAGCTGGCGGCGCGCCGATAACCTGACACTGCAGCCGGGCCAACGAACCGGAGCCGGTGACCTGGGTCGCGCTGGCCAGCGAGATTCGGATGATACCGAGCGGGGCCAGGTTGTAGGAAAATGCCCAACCGGCGGTCAACGTGCCGCATTCGACTTCCGAGACCGACAGCACGGCCGGATCGTAAGTGATGGTGATATCCGCCGCTCGCAGGCCCACGACATTTGAGGCGGTCAGATCGAGTGCCACCATCGTGCCGTAGTCTCCGGAGGTTTGAGGGAGAGACAGCACCGCGCCGATGTTCTCATAGGAGTAGCCTTTGAGGCGGACAACCTGGGAGTCGTCCGGGTTGACGACCTTGACATCGACCTCAGCGGGGAAGTGCGGTGGGGTGGTGCAAGTGATCTGGTTCGGGCTCACGACGACGATGTTGGATGCCAGGGTAGCATCAAAGAACACGCTCGCGCCCTGCTGGAAGAGCGTGCCGGCGATGGTGACCGACGTGCCGCCTTCCGCGGGCCCGTGGTTGGGTGTGATCGAGGTAAGCGACGGCTGATTGGTGACCACCACCTGGTGCGGGACGGCCGGGGTGGCGTGGTAGACCTGGCTTATCCCATCGGTCGCCAGGAGGTAGTACTCAACGCCGGGTGGCTGGACGGCCGAGCCGGCGATCGTGCTGGAATACTGGTTCCCGCTGATGCGGGTCATCAGCAGTGGCGTGTAGTCACCGGTGGAGCCGTGCGGCCGATAGAAGGCCTTCACGGTGCTCACTGACACGTTGTCGGTGGCCGTGGCGGTCAGACGCAGGCCTGCTCCCGGCGGCGCGATGGTCGGAGGCGTGTGGGTTAACACGGGGGGAATGGTGTCCAGTGCGGCAGCGGAGGCGACGTTCGAGAAGCCCGACTCCAGCAGATCGGTCTGGATCACGGTGAACTTGTAGAACATGGGAACGGCCGGGGTGACATTGGCATCGGTGTAGGACTCCTGGCCGACGGGAATGATGGTCGCGTTGACCCGTTCGTAAGCGCCGTCGAGCGTGCTCGATCGGTAGAGGTGGTAGCCTGCCAGCAGGTCGAAATCGTCTTGTTGCCAGGACAGGTGTATGGCACCCTCCTCGCCGGCGGCTTGCAGGGTCATGGCGGCGATGCCCATGGTTTTGATCTCAAAGCGGAACCGCCCGACGTCGTAGCCGCTGATCAGCCATGGGTCGCTGGCCGCCACCGCGCCGGAGATGCGCATCAGGTGGTAGCCTTCGCCGGTGACCGGTGTGATCCAGAAGGTACCTTCCCAGGTTCGGGGGCTGATCCAGCCGTCGCCGATGGGTTCCACGGTGAAGTCGGTATGCGGTGGGGTGGGACCGAACGTGACAAAAGGTTGAATCGCCGTGTTCATGTCGCGGTTGAAGGTGACGCTGAAGGTCGTCGGCCCGGCTCCGACTTCGGGGACCGTTTGAGCGGGGAGACCGGCGACGGATACGCTCTCCACGAAAGGATACGTGGTTTCATAGCCATGCTCGGGTGGCGTGCCGTAGTGGACCCGAGCGCTGGTGAAGTTGTCATAGTAGTCGACAATGGCGTGGTTAACAAGCGTGCTGCTCGTCGTCCCCCAATAGTTGTCGGTCATCAACGAATAATAGTTGGGCGCGCCGGGCGGCGCGTTGAGGCGCATCCAGTGGTTGACGTTAGGATCCCAGTACTTGCTGAGGAAGGCGTTATAGCGCATGTTTGACGGGCAGTTCTGCAAGACGTAATCGAGCACGTTGCCGCCATTAGGCAGTCCCATCGTGTCCAGAGTCCATTCGCCAGGGATGCGGAGGATGAACTCCCGATCATGGCCTGGATAGCCATCGAAGTAATGCCAGCCCGGGTGCGGGTTGCCACGATCGTCGAAGGAAAACAAAGGCACCACCCACCCCAACGGCGGCGGCGAGATCGCCAGCGAGCCCCAAGCCGTGAACGTCACCGGGGTGCCATCGACCCACTTGTAGGTGCCAGGCTCCTCCTCGTCCGTCAGGCCGATCAGATACTGGCGGTGCTTCCCGGGGAAAGTCGCTTGTGCCGCGACGACGTATGATCTGAGAAACGCGTCCTCCTCGGCGTCACGGACACAAGCCACGTGCCCGCCGTAGTAATTGGCGATCACCTCCGCAATCCGGAAGGAAGTGTAGTCATCCCAGTTGATCGTGGTATCCCAGCCATGAAACAGCACGTAAGTGCAGCCATTCCAAACCTGGAGATTGCTGAAGATCGTCCCTGCCGTGACCGGAGGCGTCGTCGGCATACGGACGGACCCAGGAGTAGTCATCGACAGAAAAACATTGTTCTCGTTGTCCTGGAGAAAGACGCAGTTGCGCCGGCCGTCGCCGACCAGGTAACTGGGCCAGGCTGACGGGCTGATCCAACCCGCGTCGAAAAGACACCCCTCGAAAACCATAGCTTGAATGCTGCCTCCTCCTCTGAACTTGTGGAAGATGCTGTTGGTCACGGCCGGCGCCACGACCGTGGAGGAGTAGGCATCCCATTCCAGGTAGGCATGATCGATGGAACGTAGACCTGTGAGCCGCGGGTTTCGCACTTTTGCGTAAGTCATATCACACAGTCCGGCCCCCTCGACTCTGATATCCGTGGTCTGGCCCGAAACCATATAGGATGGGAACATATTGACTGGCTTGTCTACGGTGCCGGTGATGTCGAGTGTGCCACGGACAATGATGTAACCGGTTTGCGGCCCGGGGTTGTAGGGATCATCGCTTATAGAGCCCCACTGGACCTGGGTTCCAGGCAGTATCTTCAGGGTCGCACCGGATTCGACAAGTACTGGACTGCCGACCATCCAGTACTCATCAGAAGTTAGTTCCATGGTCGTGCCGGAGGTGATGACCGTGGGAATATTCCGCCCTCGTTGAACGATGTACTGGAACTGGTCAACGCGGTAGTACGGGCCGGGCTCGTCCGGGTTCCATCCGTCCAAGAAATGCGTGGTCATGACGAAGTTGATGATGTGATCATTAGGCGCGTTCGGGTCCACGGTCACTACGAACGGATCAGTCACGCCAGTGATGACACCTTGCTGGTTGTAGATGAATCCGTTGTCTTTGGTGGTGAAGGGTCCCATGCTGCCGAAGTCGATCACCGGCAGGTCGATGCTGACATAGGGATCATCCTGCACGGCTCCCGGCGCGCGCGCCTCCAGCGTGGCGATGACCATGTCGGCCTGCCCACCGCGATTGATGAGTTCAACGCCGATGTGAACCGTCTCTCCAGCGTCGATTCGACCATCGCCATCGTTCGTGCTGCTAACACCGGAATCATCGAACAGCCAGTAGTCGAGAACGGAAACGCCTGGTTTTGGCGGCGTTGTGAGAGCCTTGTAGGCGTCCACCACACCTCCACTGCCCAAACGGCCCTCGCCCAGTTCCTCGGTCTTGTTTCCTACGATGCTGGCTGCAAGGAACCTGGACGACCAGATCTCTCTTTGCCAGAAGTAGGAGCGCATCAGCGCGGCCACGCCGGAGACAACCGGGGTGGCCATCGATGTTCCGCTCCACTTCGCGTAGATGTTGCCGGGAAGCGTGCTGTAGATGGAATCGCCTGGGGCGCAGATGTTGTAGTAAGGGCCGTAGTTGCTGTACCAGGAGAGCGTGTCGGACGGCGTTGATGCCATCACGCCAATCACCCAGGGGAGAGCGGCCGGATAGAGCGGAGGATACGGGCGACTGTCGTTCCCTGCCGCGGCAACCAGCACAGCCTGGCTCAACGCAACCTCGATTGCGTCGGTCACAACCTGGGAGTACTGGTAGCCCCCAAAGCTCATGTTGATGACCTCAGCCCCGTTGTCCGTGGCGTAGGTGATTCCCTCGGCGATATCGGTCGTGGTGAGAACGCCGGCGTAGTGGGCAGCCCGAATGGGCATGACTTGGCAGTTGAACGCGACGCCCACGCCACCGAGGTGGTTGAACGCCTGTGCGACGATGATGCCGGCGACGTGGGTGCCGTGCCCGTGGAGGTCGATGGGATCACCGCTGTGGCTTCGTCCGTCGGAAACGACGCAGCATCCGTGGATATCATCCACGAAACCGTTGCCATCGTCGTCGATCTCGTTGTTCGGGACTTCGTCCGGATTGGTCCAGATATTGCCGACCAAGTCCTCGTGGTTGTAGTCCACACCGGAGTCAACGACGGCCACGACGACGCTATGCAATCCCCCTCCGTGGACACCGTTGGTGTTCAAGTGGTTCCAGGCTTGAGGGATCTTGGCATTGATGAAATGCCACTGAAGATCGAAAGCCGGATCGGTTGTTCCGTCGGGCAGGTTCTCAATTGGAGGATCGATGAAATCGGTCAGCCCCCATTCGTAGACCGGTTCGGCCGCCTCCACCAGTGTATCCCCCTTGGCCGCCGCCAGGGCTTCCTCGACCGTCATATCATCCGGTAGCCGCACACGGATCCACCGGAAGAGCGCTGCTCGTTTCTGGTCCATTTCGGCATTGGCCAGGGCGGCCGCCGGACCCTTCTTCCCAGGGGCAGCGTGCTTGCGAGGAACATGCTTCATGGCTGGTTCGGCTGAGCGGGCCTGGAGGCGGTTCAGCAAAACATCCACAACTTCGGTTGTTTCGGTTTTGCCTTTCGAGGCCTGGCGATCGACGCCCGCGCGGGCCAATGCGTCATCAGCTGCGGATTGCGTTCGGAGTTTGACCAGGATTTCGCTCGGCAGGTGTCTGTCCGCATCTTTAGGCACGGCGGGTGGCGGAGTGAGCATCTCCGGGAGGGGATGTTTGAGGCGCCTGACTTGGCTTTCCTGGGCTGCCTGTCGACCCGGCCGGCCATGCTGTCCGGTGGCTGGCGAGGTCTCAGCCAGGCAGAAGAGCAGAGCGCACATGGACAGCACGACGGGTTGTCTGCGAGACATCATGGTCCACCTCCAAGGCAGGGTGTGAAGGGACAAATGTGACCGAGACCCCGGCCCCTGGCACGGATACGCGGGAGACGGACTAGCAGACGGCGATGAGGTGAATGGCCGACATGCCGAGGCCGCCGTCAGGCAAGCATCCGATGCCGGAGACGTACAGTCAGCAGTATAGCCGTGAGACGGTGGTCAATTCAAGGCCCAGAGGCAAGATAGACGCAACCGGAGGGCGCTGTACAATGGGCTGACGTGGTCCGGCGGCGTAGCCGGGCAGGGGCATACGGGAGCCCGGGATGGTGAAACGCACGGCGTTCGGCTGACTCCAGTTGGTTTGTGTTCTTCGTGGTCAGGCCGTCGTGGCCCAGGTGCCGTGGTTGTTGATCGCCTTCACAAGCCGGGCTAGACGAGTTGTGTCGCGGGAGGTGCGTTGCGAAGGCCGGCCTTTCAGGTCCCGTTGGGTATGCGGGCAGCAGGGATAGTGTTTCGCCGGGCACGGCGGGTCCGCATTCTGACCGATGGTTCGGCGAACATGACCTGCACCGTACTATGACCAACACCCAGCCGCTCATTCGCATCCAGGGTGCCAGCCGCATCTTCCGCATGGGAGAGGTGGAGGTGCCCGCATTGGCGGACGTCGATCTGGACATCTCCGGCGGCGAGCTCATGGTGATTCTCGGCCCGTCGGGTTCTGGAAAGAGCACCTTGCTCAACCTGATCGGCGGTATGGACCGCCCGAGCGCCGGCCATGTTTTCTATGGTGGCTTTGACCTCTCGCAAGCCGATGACGACGCTCTCACCCGCTACCGCCGGGAGAAGGTTGGTTTCATCTTCCAGTTCTACAACCTCGTACCCACGCTGACCGCGTATGAGAACGTCCAAGTGGCTACGGAGCTGGCCCGCGATCCACTTGAGCCAATCGAAGCTTTGAATATGGTCGACATGGGTGATCGTGCCGGCCACTTTCCTGCCCAGCTCTCCGGCGGCGAGCAGCAGCGTGTGGCCATCGCTCGAGCTCTAGCCAAGCGACCGGAGCTGGTTCTGGCCGACGAGCCCACCGGCGCGCTGGACCTTACCGCTGCCCGCATGGTTCTCTCCACCTTGCAGGAGCTGAACCGCACCCGCAACCTGACCGTGCTGATTATCACCCACAACCCATCCATTGGGGCGATTGCCGATCGCGCCGTTCGCCTGGTGAGCGGCCGTGTTGCCGAGCTGCATGTCAATGAGAAGCCCATCCCAGCAATGGAAGTGGAGTGGTGATTTGTGGCCGTGCTGAACCGCAAACTGTTGCGCGACCTGCGGGGAGGGCGGGGGGTTTTACTGACTGTTGTAGTCATCATCTCCGCCGGTACAGGCTCGTTCATCGCGATGGGTTCCGCCCAGCGCATCCTGATTGCCAGTCAGCGTGCCTATTACGATCGCTGTCGCTTCGCTGACTTCTGGGTGGACGTCAAGAAGGCGCCGCTCAGCGCGGTTGAGCCTTTGGCCGAGCTTCGCGGCATCGCCGAGATCCAGCCGCGCGTCGTGTTCGACGTAATCTTGGATGTAGCCGGTGTGTCTCAGCCGCTGACCGGCCGGCTTATCTCTACGCCGGCGCGCGGGTTCGAGGACGCCATCAACGGTATCCACCTCGTTCGCGGTTCCGGTTTTTCTGACGACCGCAACGAGGAGGTCATCCTCGGTGAGTCCTTCGCCAGAGCCCACGGCTTGCAGCCCGGCGACCGTGTCGGTCTCATCCTCAACCGCCGCCGGCAGTCCTTCGTCATCGTGGGAACCGCCATCAGCCCGGAATACGTCTACGCGGTCCGCGGTCAAGGCGATATTACCCCCAGGGCCAGCGCACATTAAACTCCTGTTCCGGTAATCACTTGCATGAGGAACTGGTTGTTCCAGCCCGCGATGCGGCTCTTGCACTTGATGCTATCCTTCGACGCGTGACGCTTCAGGAGGCTG
>JAGNEZ010000064.1 GCA_018003015.1 Phycisphaerae bacterium
ACGACTGCCCCTGCAGGAAACGGACGCGGCCATGGAGACTATACTCCTCCGCCATATCCTGAACGCTGAGCTGCTCGACCGCGCGGTCGTCCTGGCCTTCGATCAGTACCACAACACCGACGGACAAGCCGTCGGAGCCCGCCCAAACCGCTCCGCCATCGGCAGCGATCTGTACCTGTCCAATACCTACGTGCGCGGTCTGTGGCAGCGCTACCCTCGCCGAATCCTGTTCGGTGCGTCAATCCACCCCTACCGCCGGCTCGGCGCCATGACCGCCGCAGACATGCTGACCGAGGTGGCCGCGGCCGGGGCCGTGCTCGTCAAGTGGCTGCCGCAAACACAGAACATCGATTCGCAGGATCCGCGCACCGTGGCGTTCCTCCGCCAGGCTGCGAAACTGGGGATCCCCCTGCTCGTACACTTCGGCCCGGAGTACACCCTCGGCCATCACCACAAGCAGTTCGCCAACCCAGCGGGCATGCTCCAAACACTCCGGCAACTGCGCGATGATGGAGATATGCCCACGGTCATCGTCGCCCACCTCGCAACACCCTCGATGTGGCCCGTTGCCCTGGCAACCCGCCCCCACCGGATCCTGATCGAGGCCCTGGCCGGCGAGTTCGCCAGCGCCCCCCTCTATGCCGATATCGCCGCCTTGACCATGTTCAGCAAGGCCCGATGGCTCAAACGCACATTGCGAATTCCAGCAGTCCGTGCGAAACTGGTCCATGGCAGCGATTTTCCGATACCTTCGAGCCCCTTGTTCTTCCGGTCGGCCCTGGGGAAGGAGTACCACCGCGTCCGCCAAATGCCCTCCTGGCTCGATCGCGACGTGGCGATCAAGTCAGCCGCCGGCATGGGCGAGGACGTGCTTCGACGCGGCGGCGAGTTGCTGGCAAGCCGCATCAGGGCTGCGGACGCCTTGGCAGGCATCGTTTGACAAGACCCCATGAGAGGAATATGGTTTCACCCGTGAAAAGAACACCACTATACGACTACCATGTGCAACAGGGCGCCCGAATCGTAGACTTCGCGGGCTGGGACATGCCCCTGCTCTACGCGGGCATCGTCGAAGAGCACCTGCATACCCGCCGCATAGGCTCAGTCTTCGATGTCTCCCACATGGGACGAATCGAGTTCCGGGGATCCGACACGGAAGCCCTTCTCCAGAAGGTCTGCACCCGCCAGCTGCATGACGCCCAGGTCGGCCAGTCCCGCTACAGCCACGTCTGTGACCAGAATGGCGGCATCCTCGATGACGTTATCGTCTCTCGGTACGACGACTACTGGTTCATGGTCTGCAACGCCTGCAACCACGACCGGATCGTGTCTTGGCTCCAACAACACACAACCGGCAAGGACGTCGAGATCAAGGATGTCACCGAATCCACACTCATGATCGCCATCCAGGGCCCCGCCGTCCTCCCGAAACTCGCCCCGAAACTGCCGTTCCCGCTGAACGAACTAAAGAGATACCGATTCACGTCCGGCACTTTCATGATGACCCCCTACTCCATCTTCCGCAGCGGCTACACCGGCGAAGACGGCGTCGAGGTGATCCTGCCGGCCTCGATCGGCCCCCTGCTCATCGGCGCAGTGGCCGGGCTGGCCCAGGGAGAAGATGCCCTCAAACCAGCCGGACTCGGCGCTCGCGATACGCTCCGGATCGAGGCCGGCATGCCCCTCTACGGCCACGAGTTGACCGAAGAGACCGACTCCCTGTCAGCTGGCCTGGCCTGGTGCGTCGATCTCAAAAAGGACTTCATCGGTGCGGCCAGGCTCCGCGAAATCGCCAAGAACGGTTCCAAACACAAGCTCGTCGGACTCGAACTGACCAGCAAGCGAATCGCCCGCCAAGGCACACCCGTCTGCAGCGGCAGCCGCGCGGTCGGCACAGTCACCAGCGGAACCATGTCCCCGACCTTGGGCAAGAGCATCGCCATGGCCTACGTGGACAGCGCCTTATCCAGCACGGGCCAGAAACTAGGCGTGGACCTGGGCGGCAAGACCATCGACGCCGTCGTGGTTCCCATTCCGTTCTACAAGAAACCATAAGACCAAGCCATCGAACCTAAGGAGAGTCAACCCAGTGAGTGCCAACCCGGCTGATCGCAAGTACAGCAAAACGCATGAGTGGTTCGCGGCCGCGGGTAACGTGGTCACAGTCGGAATCACCAAGTTCGCCGCCGACCAGTTGACGGACATCACCTTCGTGGACCTGCCCCCGGTGGGCACCAAAGTCAACGCGGGTAAGCCCTTCGGCGAAATCGAATCCGTGAAGGCCACCGGCGAGTTGGTGTCGTATGTCACCGGCGAGGTGATCGAAACCAACACCGCCCTGGCCGACCAGCCCGGACTGGTCAACACGGATTCGTTCGGCGGCGGCTGGATGATCAAGGTCAAGGTGGCCGACCTCTCGGCCCTGAAGGCCCTGATGGACAGCCCCGCCTACGAGGCCATGCTCCAGGAGGGATGACCCCCCTGCCGGATGCCCGACGGTCGCCAGCCTTCGACGTCGAGCAAGTAGGACCAGAGACGCAAGAACGCCCTTAGCAGGCGAGTAGGGTGCCACCGGGATGAACTACCTTCAACTGACGGACAACGACGTGCAGCACATGCTCTCGACCATTGGCGTCGGGCGAGTGGACGACCTCTTCCGGGACATCCCCCCGAGCCTGCGGCTCAACCGCCCCCTCCAGCTACCCGAACCGCTCGACGAACTCTCCCTCCTGGCCGAGCTCGAACGTATGGCTAAGGCCAATCACACCTGCGATGAGCTGGTCTGCTTTCTGGGCGGCGGCTCCTACGACCACTTCATTCCCACCGTGGTCGATTCACTGGCCGGCCAGAGCGAGTTCGTGACCGCCTACACCCCCTACCAGGCTGAGGCCTCCCAGGGCGCCCTCCAGGCTTTCTACGAGTACCAGACCCTGATCTGCCAACTGACCGGCATGGACGTGTCCAATGCCTCACTCTACGAGGGCGCAACCGCCGTGGCCGAGGCGGTCCTCATCGCCCGATCAAGCACCGGACGACGACGGGTCGTTGTCTCCGCGGCGGTGCATCCCGATACCCGCGGCGTTCTGGCAACCTACCTCCGCGAACTGCCCATCGATCTGGTACCCATCGAAACCGCCGGCGGCCTGTCCAGCCCCGATGATCTCCGGCGGGCAGTGGATGATCAGACGGCCGCGGTCGTGATCCAGACACCGAATGTCTTCGGATGCGTCGAGCGGCTCGATCGCCTCAGCGCCATCGCCCATGAGCGCGGCGCGGTGGTCGTTGCGGCAGTCGACCCGATTTCCTGCGCCCTGCTCAAGTCGCCAGGCACCCTGGGCGCCGACATCGCCGTCGGCGATGCCCAGCCGCTCGGCATCCCAATGTCGTTTGGCGGGCCCTCGGCCGGCTTCATGGCCTGCAAGCAGGCGTTCATGCGCAAGATGCCCGGCCGGCTCATCGGCGCGACCACCGACGAGGCCGGACGTCGAGCCTTCTGCCTGACGCTCCAGACCCGCGAGCAACACATCCGCCGCGAGCGGGCCACGAGCAACATCTGCACCAACCAGGGACTCTACGCCCTTCGTGTGGCCATCTACCTCTCGGCGGTCGGTCGGCAAGGCGCGGCCAGAGTCGCCTCGCTTTGCCTCGACAAGTCACATTACGCCGCAGAACGGATCGCCGGCCTCAAGGGCTTCGAGTTGCGATTCCAGGCGCCGTTCTTCAAGGAATTCGTCGTCCGAACAACCAAGGACGTCAAGCGGGTCCTGGCCCACGCCCGCAAACGCGGGCTCCTGGCCGGCGTACCCCTCGAACCCTGGTACGACCACCTGGCAGACTGCTTCCTGGTGGCCGTTACGGAAAAACGCTCCCGCGAACAGATCGACGCTCTGGTCGCAGCTCTCGATGAGTCATGAGCCCGGAGCGACGCTGAGGAACAAGGACGTGGGTTACGACGTTGAGTTTGTCCAGATACCGGTAGACTCGTCTACGACCTTCCCCGTCGCGCCCGAAGCGGCTAGGCGGCTACGCAAGAACGCGGTGCCCTTCCGCGATCCGGCGGCGGTCAGCAGTCTGCTGCTGCAAATGGACGGGGCCAAACCAGCCCTCGATGACGGAATCGACTACCTGGGCAAGGGACTCAGCTATGCCCGGCTGTTCGTTCGCCAGGACGCGATCCATGTGGATAACAATCTCAACGGAGCGGAATTGCTCAAACTCTACGCCAAACTGAATGATCGCTACCGGCAACTGCTGATTCTGGATCTTCAGAGCGGCCAGCTGCATGACGCAGCCAGCTACAAGGAGTGGTGGTCCCGACCACTGTGATCTCATGGTTCACCAAGCCAATACAGCCAACGCCCTGTCCGCCAACCCCCTGTCCGGAGCAGGCCTCGTCCCCTCCGAGAAGCTCATCTTCGAGCGAAGCACACCCGGCCTGACCGCGGTTTCACTGCCCCCCACCGATGTCCCTCCGGTGGACAGGGAGAAGGCCATCCCCCGCGAATTGCTGGCCGACTCCGCCCCCCTGCTGCCCGAAGTCGGCGAACTGGACCTCGTTCGCCACTACACCCGGCTCGCCCATCGCCTCTTCAGCGTCGACGGCAACTTCTATCCGCTCGGCTCCTGCACCATGAAGTACAACCCGAAGATCAACGAGCGAGCGGCGGCCATGCCCGGATTCACCGCCCTGCATCCCCTCCAGCAAGAGGTGGACATTCAGGGCATCATGGAGCTGCTCTATCATACCCGCATCTTCCTGGCCGAAATCGCCGGCCTGGCCGACGTGACCCTGCAGCCCTGCGCCGGAGCCCACGGCGAGATGACAGGCGTCATGATCATCAGCGCCTACCACCGCCACCACGGCCAGGACCGGCCCAAGGTCCTCACCCCGGACTCGGCCCACGGAACCAACCCGGCCACTTGTACTATGTGCGGCCGGCACGCCCTGACCGTGTCATCACGACCCGACGGCAGGGTCGACCTCAACGACCTGCGCAGCAAGGTGGACGAACAAACCGCCGCCTTGATGATCACCAACCCCAACACAACCGGCCTGTTCGACCCCCAGATCGCCAACATCGCCGAGATCCTGCACGCCAAGGGCGCCCTCCTTTACCTCGACGGGGCCAACATGAATGCCATCCTCGGTATCGCCCGCCCCGGCGACTTCGGGGTCGATGTCATGCACTTCAATGTGCACAAGACATTCAGCACCCCTCACGGTTGCGGCGGCCCGGGCGCCGGCCCAGTGGCCGTCTCCGAGAAGCTCCGCGGCTTCCTGCCCGGACCACAGGTTATCCGCCGGGCGGATGGAACCTATGGATGGGATTCGATGGGGAAAAGTTCTATCGGACGGGTGCGGTCGTTCCACGGTCAAATCGGTGTCCTGGTGCGAACCTTCGCCTACATCAGGGCCCTCGGAGCTGCCGGCCTGCGCGGCGTCAGCGAGAAGGCCGTACTCTCCGCCAACTACATCGCCGCCCGCCTGCGCGGCCACTACGCCATGCCCTTCGAGCCCCCCTATGCCCACGAGTTCATCACCGTGCCCGAGTTCCGCGATCGCGGCGTCACCGAGTTGGACATCTCCAAGCGGCTCATCGACCATTCGTTCCATCCGCCAACCATGAGCTGGCCGGTAGCCCACTGCCTCATGATCGAACCGACAGAGACGGAATCGCTGGCCACCCTCGATCAATTCATCGAGGCCATGATCAGCATCGCCCGGGAAGCTCGGGAAAACCCCGATATCCTCCACCATGCCCCCCACACCATGCCCGTACGGCGACTCGACGAGGTCACCGCAGCCCGCAAGCCCGACCTGTGCTGGCAACCGGAGTCCCCCTCGACATCCCCCGCCCCATCGCCCGTCGCCGAACGTGCCCCGGTCTCGTAGAATGCCGGCAGAGACCGCCGGTCACCGCGATGGTGACATCCGCAAACTGGGGTGACCCGAGCAATGGACCAAGCCGCATCAACAGTCCGCTGGCTGACAGATCCGCCCCTGGACGGGCCCGCGAACATGGCCCGCGACGAAGCCCTGCTCCAGCGGGTGGGCGCCGGCCAGTCGCCCCCGACGCTTCGCTTCTACCACTGGTCACCGGCCACGATCTCCATGGGCTACTTCCAGCCCTACCAGGACTTCGCATCCCTGCCTCCGCCGGCCGGTACCCTACCCGTCGTGCGCCGGCAGACCGGCGGCGGGGCCATCCTCCATGACCAGGAACTGACCTACTCACTCACCTTGCCGCTGGACCATCCCCTGATCGGCAAGGGCAATGCGAACGGCCTCTATGACCGCGTCCACGAAGGCTTTGCCGCCGTGCTCGGCTACCTCGGAATCGCCGTGTCACGCGGTGCCGCAACAGGTGCCTGCTCCCATCGCGGCCCCTTCTTCTGCTTCGAGCGACACAGCTGCTTCGACTTGATCGTGAACGGCCGCAAGATCCTGGGCAGCGCCCAGCGACGCACCAACCACGCAGTCCTCCAGCACGGCTCGCTGGTTCTGGGCCGCCGGTACGAGCAACAGCCGTGCGCGGCCGTGGCCGACTACTGTTCCGTTGCCATGGACTGCTACCTGGATCGACTGGCGAGCGCCATCCTGCAGGAGTACACCGGCCTTCAGGACCCGCTCGTGCCCGGGGAACTGGCCCTGGCCGACCAGCTTCGCGGCAAATACGAGGACCCGGCCTGGACTCGAAAACGTTGACTGAGACGCCGCCTGATTCCGTCCGACCCCGCAAACGCCGCCCCCGAATCTGGGTGATCCTCGCCCTGATCACCCTGTGGGGGACCGTACTGTACTATCGCATGGAGATACGGGCCTACTGGTGGGTCCATCAACTCCAGAAAGCGACCACCCCCCAGGAGCGTCGGCACTATACACTGTGCCTGACATCCATCCGGGACTCGTCGTTGTATGCACTCCCCGGGCTGCTGCGCGACCCACGCCCGGAACTTCGCATCCTCGGCGTCGAAGCGCTCCGGGATTGCCAGAGCCTGCGCGCCCAACAGCTCCTGCTCAACGCCCTGCACGACGAGAGCGACCCGGTGGTCGTGCGCGCCGCACTGATGTTGTCGTGGCGCCGCGATCCAGCCACGTTTGTCCTGGATCGCCTGCGCGAAGACAGACTCGGCAAGAACCCGCGTTTCGCGTCCGCGGCCATCCTGGCCTTCGAACGGATCGGAGGACCCATCGCCGTGGAAGGAGTGCTCGCCGATCGAGCTCCCTCCTCCGATCCCAACCTGCTCGCCCAGGCGATGGACTCCCTGGCCAATCTCGACTGCCGAACGGAGTCCCGCTTTCTGATTGGATTGCTGACCGACCAGCGGCCAGTGACCGTCCCGCCCTTTTCCTGCCGTATGGCCGTCGAGGCCATCGCCCGGCTTCAAGGCGGCGAGGTGGCCAAGGGCATTGACCGCCAGGCACTTTTGGCCGCTACCCGGGCTCCGCCGACCGTCGGGGCCGCTGCCGCCCGATCGCTCTACCTGCTCACCGGCCAGTCCTTCGGTGATCCGGCCACCCGGCCCGCCGACGGAGGCCGCGCAATACAGCATCAATGGTACGCATGGCTTGATCGCCACGAACACGGTACTGATGCCGCATCGTCACCTGCGACGCTCCCGCCGTAGCCACCCGCAGGGCGCGACTTCCGCACCCGCAAGGTTGTCTACTCCCACCCACCGAGTTTGATGATGTCCTGGAAGGTGACCAACACAAAGATGCCGATGATCAGCACCAGGCCGATCATCTGCGTGGCCACTTGCACCCTGATGCTGATGGGCGTTCCCTTGATCTTCTCGATGATCAGGAATACGAACAGCCCGCCGTCAAAGATGGGCAGCGGCAGGAAGTTGATCACCGCGAGGTTGGCCGACATCATCGCCAGGAAGTAAAGGAGCTCCGGAATCCCAGCCTGGGCGACATCACTGCCGATCTTGATGATGCCGATTGGACCAGAGATCTGGTCCAGCCCCAGCGACCGGGTGAAGATCATCCGCTTCATGGCCAGATAAGCCTGCCCGATGAAGTAGTAGGTCTTGCGCACGCCGATCATCATGGCCTTCACCGGATTGGTCTCGCGAACCAGCTGCACCTCGTATCGAGAAGCGATGTCAATGACGTACTGCACGCGGAGGACCCAGGGATCAACCATCTCCGCGGTCACGGCGAGCTTTTCCTTGTGGAGTACGCGATCGGCCTGATCCCAGAACTCGACGTCCACGGTCTTGCCGACGCACTGGGACAGCACTTCCCGCGCCCCCTGCCAGCTGTCGACGGTGAAGGAGCGGCGCCGACCGTCCTTCTCGATCTCGACGTTGGTCTGTCCGTTGATCGACGTGATCGTCCTGGCGCCCGGCAGATCAAACGTCGTGCCAAGTGTGTGAGGAACGTGCAGGGTGGCCGATACCTCCGGCTGGTTCTCGTGTACCCAGGTGAGCTTCACATCCGTGCCTGCCAGCTTGGTGAACCGCTCCACCAGCTCATCCCAGGTCGCCACCGGCTGATCGTTGATCTTGGTGATCTTCGAACCTCGCGGCATGATCGACTTGAGCCGCGCCGCGGGAGTCTCATTCTTCTCGACACCCTCCGTCAGGATGTCGGCCACGACAACCTCGTCGTTCTCGTGCCCCAGAATCTCGGCGCCAATCTGTGGAGACCGCTTGAAGAACCAGCCCGGCACTTTCGGGACCACCTTCAGAGCAACAACCTGGGGCTTGCCGTCCCTGTAACGCAGTACCTCGACCGGGATGGCTCTTTCGGGATTGTTCTCAATACTGGTCTTATACTCATCCAGCCGGGGCGCAACCTGGCTGCCCCACCGCACCAGAACGTCGCCCGGCAGGATCCCGGCCTGCTCGGCCCGCTGGCCTTCGACCACATCGGTCACCCGGATCCTCGGCACCAGCCCCAGCAGGTGGCCGCTGGATTCGCCAAACCGGCCTTCCGGGGTCAATGCCATGCGAGCCCTTCTCTTGACAATGCGCTCCACGGCCCCCGGCGCGTCGGCTCCGGAAACGCTTGCCGCCCGCCGAACCGTGAGTTCCGCGAAACGTCCTTTCAGGTCGGTCAGTAGATTGCTCGCCTCGAAGAGGCTCGAAATGTCACGCCCGTTGACCTGGAGGATCTTGTCGCCGGCCTGCAGCTGCTCCTCATCGGACAGGGCCAGGTCCTTCATCGCCGCCGTGATCGACGTGTTCAGCGGAGGCGCGACGCCGATCTGGAGAATGTTCTTCTCCGCGTTCTTCTCGGGCAGAATCGTGACCGTCTCGGTGCGGACCTCACCGGACGCCCGATCCTTGCGCTGGTAGGTCAAGTGCAGCGGCTCGTCAGGATCGGAAAGCACCACGGCAGCTCGAAGATCGTTCTGGTCGGAGATCCACTCATCGTGAACCTTGACAATCCGGTCGCCCACCTGGAGGCCGGCCTGCTCGGCAGGACTGCCCGGCAGGATCCATCCAACCACCGCCGTGGGGGATTCCATACCGATCATGAACACAATCATGAACACCAGCGCGGCGAAGACCATGTTCATGATCACGCCCGCGGATACGATGATCATCCGTTGACCGGGCGGTTTGAAGAGAAACGAACGGGGATCGTCCTTCACGATCAGTTCGTCCTCTTTGTCGCCGAAGTCCTCCTGCCCCAGCATCTTGACGTACCCGCCCAGAGGCAAGGCATTGAAGGAATACCGGGTCTCGCCTCTGTCGAAACCAAACAACTCCTTGCCGAAGCCGATGGCGAACTTGTGCACCCGCACGCCGCAGGCCTTCGCCGCCAGGAAGTGGCCCAGCTCGTGAAAGAAAACCACCAGCGAAAAACCGATGAAAATCAGCACGTAAGACCAGATCGAACCCAGGTAGGATGAGAACGAAGCCTCCAGCCCGGCCGTCACCAGCTCGGTATCGACCGCCCCCGACATCCCAATCATGCCAATCACTGCTTCAAGCATTCAGCGACCTCGCGTCTAGCCCAGGCATCGGCGGCCAACAGCGCATCCAGGTCCGGCGCTGCCTGGACACTGTGCCGATCAAGCACCTGTCGAGCCAATTCGACAATCCGCCCGAACGGAATGCGCTCCTGGCGGAAGGCCTCGACGGCCTCTTCGTTGGCGGCGTTCAGGACCGCGCCCGCCGTCCCGCCTGTACGGGCAACCTCATATCCCAGCTCCAGGGCCGGGAACCGCTCAAAGTCCGGCGACTCGAAGTTCAGGCGGCGGATGGTCGAGAAATCCAGCTTCCGCGCACACCCTTCCGCCCGGTCGGGACAGGTCAGAGCATACTGGATCGGCGTCTTCATGTCAGGCGAACCCAACTGGGCAATGACCGAGCCGTCCACGAACTCGACCATCGAGTGAATAATCGACTCCGGGTGAATCACCACTTCAATTGAATCCGGCGAGAGATCGAACAACCACTTCGCTTCGATGATCTCCAGGGCCTTGTTCATCATCGTTGCCGAGTCAATCGTGATTTTAGGGCCCATATGCCACGTCGGGTGACGCAGGGCGTCCTGAAGGGTCGCCCCGGCCATCTGCTCGGCCGACCAGGCTCGGAACGGCCCGCCGCTGGCGGTCAGATAAATCTTCCGAACCTCACTTCGCCGCCCCGCGCTCATCGACTGAAAAACCGCAGAATGCTCGCTGTCGATCGGCAGCAGCACGGCTCCCGTCCTGGCCGCCAAGGACACAATGATCGAGCCGGCCACGACCAGGGCCTCTTTGTTCGCCAGCCCAACCTTCTTGCCGGCCTGCACCGCCGCCACCGTCGATTCTAACCCCGCCGCCCCCACGATCGCCGCCACCACGTAGTCCGTATCCGGACGCCTGGCCAGTTCGACCAGCCCGGCCGGCCCGGCAAGAAGCTCCGATCGACTGTCCAGAAAGGGCGCGATTTGAATGGCGTTGGCCGGGTCCGCAACCGCGACGGCCGGAGGATGGAACTCCTGACACTGGGCGGCCAGTTCCTGCCACCGACGCTTGGCCCCCAGCCCCGCCACCTCGTAGTCCGGCGCCAAGGAGCGGAGCACGTCCAGCGTGCTCGTGCCGATGGAACCCGTTGACCCCAGGATGGTTACCCGCTTCGCCACGGTGTGCCCCGGTGAAAAAGCGCCACTATAGGCCGCATCGGCGGGGGTGACAAGAAGCGTTGCGACACCAGGCATCGGTTCCTATAATCCCCAACAATCGAAGCGGGACTTGATGAGCTCGAAATCCGATGATTCACCCATGAATCAAACGCTCCTGACCACAAAGAAGTTTACAGTCGAACGCCGGGAATACGTCATCCCAGGCGTCGGAGCAGTCCACCGCGAACTCGTCGTCCACCCCGGAGCCGTCCTCATCCTGCCCCTGCTCACCCCCGACAAGGTGGTCATGATCCATAACTACCGATTCAGCGTCGGCTCCGAGCTGCTCGAACTGCCTGCCGGTACCCTCGAGCCACCCGAGGATCCCCTGGATTGCGCCCGCCGGGAACTGGAGGAAGAGACGGGCTACGTCAGCAACAGAATCGAACCCCTCGGCCGCTTCTATACCTCCCCCGGTTTCACCAACGAGCTCATGGTCGCCTTCCTGGCCTCCGAACTGAAGGCCACCACCCCGCGGCCGGAAGCCACCGAGCAGATCCGCGTCACCACCCTGCCTCTGGCTGACGCCCTGGCCGCCACCAGCGACGGCCGTATCGTCGACGGCAAGACCATCGCCGCCCTCCATCTGTACCATTTCCGCCGATCGAGGATGCCATGAGCTGGCGAGACCGAACCTGGAACCACGACGAGGGCAGACCGCGAAGGCCCTGGGGCGGCTTCAACACCGAGAACCCCATGGCCTGGGCTCCGTCGATCGGATCAGTCTTCGGCATCCGGATCAAGTTGCACATCATCTTCCTGATTTACCTTGCCGTGGAGTTGCTTCGATCGGCGTCTGAGGGAGGCTTCTGGTTCTCCTTGAGATACCTGATCATCCTCTTCGGGCTGGTCTTCCTCCACGAAATGGGCCACTGCTTCGGTGCCCGCCGTGTGGGCGGCGACGCAAGCGAGGTCCTCATGTGGCCGCTGGGCGGCCTGGCCATGGTCTCCGTCCCACACAACCCGCGGGCCCACCTGATCAGCGCTGCCGCAGGACCGTTGGTCAACTTCGCTTTCTGCATGATCTCCGCAACCGTCCTGAGCCTCGCGGCCGGCTCGATTCAAGCCGTGCCCTGGAACCCATTCGAAGCTTACCCGTCCGAAGCGGCCTTGCCCCTGCTGGTGGGATCGACCGTATTCCTGCTGCTCTATCAGTTCTTCTATGTGAACTACGTCCTCCTGCTCTTCAACGTCGTCTTGCCGCTTTTCCCGCTCGACGGCGGCCGTATCTGGCAGGCGATTCTGTGGTATCGACTCGGCTACAGTCGCTCCATGCAGATCGCATCGACCGCCGGAATGATCGGAGCCGTGCTCCTCGGCGTGTTCGGACTGTTCAATCAGAACCTCATGCTCGTCGGGGTGGCCGTCTTCGCCTACCTGACCAGCATGCAGTACCGCAAGGCGGTTGTCGCCGACCCCGAATGGGCCGAAGCACCATGCGATATCAACGCATCTCCAGACCAGGCCGACGGTCCCAAGCGCCGCAGGGGCCTCTTCGGCAAGGGACTCTGGGAACGCAAGCGGACGAAGATCGCCGCCGAGGACGCCGAGGTGGATCGCATCCTCGTCAAGGTCCACGATCAGGGCATTCAAAGCCTGAGTCGCTCCGAAAAGAAGACCCTCGAGCGCGCCACCCGCCGGCAACAGGGCACGGACCGCCACGCCGGCCGAGTCGATCGCCTTTGATCCACCCCGATAAACGCGTATACTGAGCCGCACGACCCGCTTCCCTTCGTCGTCCAGGAAGCACAACACGGCGGAACAACAACCATGACCGAGAAAGCCTATCAGATCTGCATCAATCCGGATTGCCAGGCCACCTACGGCATCGACCAGATTCTCTTCAGTTGCGACAAGTGCAAGTCCCTGCTCGACGTCGTCTACGACTGGGAGCGGCTGGCCCTGCCTCGCTCGCTCGAGTACTTCGAGCACCGCTGGGGAACCAAGGGACTGTGGTCGGAGGGACGGCTCGACTTCTCCGGGGTGTGGCGGTTCCGCGAACTGCTTCCATTCGTCCCGAACGAAGCCGTCGTCACCATCGGCGAAGGACGGACGCTGCTGGAGCAATGCGACACGCTCGGCCGTCAGATCGGCATGAAACCCAGCCGCCTGTTCCTTCAGTACGAGGGGCTGAATCCCTCGGGCAGCTTCAAGGACAACGGTATGACCGCAGCGTTCAGCCTGGCCCGCATGCTCGGGCGGCGGCGCGTGGCCTGCGCCAGCACCGGGAACACCTCCGCCTCGCTGGCCATGTTCGCCAACAAGAGCGAGCCGCCCATGCAAGGCATCGTCTTCATCGGAACCGGCAAGATCGCCTACGGCAAGCTCTCCCAGGCCCTCGACTACGGCGCCCTCACCCTGCAGATCGAGGGCGATTTCGATGCCTGCCTTCGCCGGGTCATGCAGATCGCCGACAAGCTCGGCATCTACCTGATGAACTCCGTCAACCCGTTCCGCCTCGAAGGCCAGAAGGCGATCATGTACCGCGTCCTGGAGGCACTCGGCTGGCAAGTACCCGACTGGGTCATCGTGCCCGGCGGCAATCTCGGCAACTGCAGCGCATTCGGCAAGGCTTTCCGGGAACTGCAGGAGCTCGGCCTGATCAAACGCATCCCCCGCCTGGCCATCATCAACGCCACCGGCGCGAACACCCTCCACCAGCTGGTCGACAAGCACAAGGTCAGCTGGAACGGCGGACGATACGATCGCGACAAGGTCTCCGCACTGTACAGAGTGATGGACGACAGCCATTACCTGCCGCACACCATCGCGTCGGCCATCGAGATCTCCCGGCCCGTCAACCTGCCCAAGGCACTGCGGGCTCTGGACATCTGCAAGGGCGTGGTTCGCGAGGTCAGCGACGAGGTCATTCTGGAGCACAAAGCCCTTGTCGGCCGCTACGGTTTCGGCTGCGAGCCGGCCAGTGCCGCCAGCGTCGCCGGCCTCAACCTGCTCCTGAAACAACAGATCATCTCGCCGGATGAAAACGTGGTCTGCATCCTCACCGGCCATGAACTGAAAGACCCCGACGCCACCGTCAAGTACCACACCGGCATCGACATGAAGGCCCTGACTCCCCCACCGGCGGTCCCCCCGACCGGCGTCTGTGCCAACCCCCCCCGCCGGGTGGCCGACGATCTGGAGGCCATCTGCTCCGCGTTGGGCGAAACCCTGCCAGCGTGATAGATGTCTAAGGAGTCTCAAGTAGTATTAGACCTCATATAGGAGGGTCCCCCTCTGGCACGGTACGCTTCCGGACCGGAATTCAAGGCAGAGGCTCCGGCACCGCTTACCGTCGACTCGAGTCCATGAGAACATCCCCAATGGTCAGCAGCCCGAGGAGCACGCTGACCACCCCGTTGATCGTGAAGAACGCCAGCTTGACCCGGGACAGGTCGCCTGGCCGAACCAGCGCGTTCTCCACCGCCAGCAGCACCGCTACGACGCCCACGCCGGCGAAGTACAACCACCCCAGGCCGGTCAGGCCACCCAGCAACACGAGCAGACCCACGGTGGCCAGATGCGCCGCCCGCACGATCCACAGGGCGGGCCCAATGCCCAGCCGCGAGGGCAGACTGTACAGCCCTTCGGCCCGGTCGGTGGCAATGTCCTGGCAGGCATAGATGATGTCGAATCCGCCAATCCACAACGTCACCGTAGCCATCAGGACCAAGGCTGGCCAGCCCACCGATCCCGGATGGACGGCTAGCCACGCCCCCACCGGAGACAAGGCAATCGCACTTCCCAGCACGAAATGCGACAACCGCGTGAATCGCTTGGTGTAGGAGTAGAAACACAGATAGCCAAGAACGGGCAGCGAGCAAGCCAGCGGCCAGCTGTTTCCGTCAAGCCACAGGAAACCGGCGCAGGACAACTCAAAAACGAACACGGCCGCGAACAGGAACCCTGCCGCCTGCCGCTTCGAGAACACGCCGGCCGGTATCGCCCGGCCTTGGGTCCGGGGATTGCGGGCATCCAGCTCGGCATCGACGATCCTGTTGAAGGTCATGGCCACCGAGCGAGCCGCGACCATGCACGCCACAATCAGGATGATCTGCTCGGGCGAAGGATAGACATGACTCGCCTGCCCCGCGAGGTATGCCGCCCGCCCGGCCAGGAACGTCGCCATCAGCGCGAACGGCAAGGCAAACACCGAGTGCGCCAACTTGACCATCTCACCCCATCGCAGCACCGCCCCCACGAAACCATGCGTACTCCGCGACGTTCCAGCCATCCTCTATCTCTCCACGCCTTCCTCGAAACAGGACCCAGATGAACGGGTGATGCCATCCACACCGGGAATCGTCGCCGGTCCATGGCTACGAGCCACGCGCGGCCGATCAGAACGAGGATCCCCAGAAGCCTGTCAGTCGGAGCGCGCCGTTGCTTTCGGTCGTCGCGATTCAGAAGCCTCCGAAACCAGTGCCGGAGTCGCCGTCTCCCCCCTACTGCTGGAATCGGTAGCTGAACCGCCCGTTCGGAGCGGCGTCACCGTTCACGGTGAAGTCCAGCGGATCGCCCTCCTTCTGCATATGGTCGTACCACTTGAAGTCGAGACGCAGCTTCGCCGAGCCATCCGCAAGCCCTAGCGCGGACCGCGGAACTGCCAGTTCCAGTTCGTTCAGCCGGACACGGTACTGCAATTCGGCAACCGGCTCCCATTTCCAGCCCCCCGTGTTCTTCTCCAGCACCGTCGTGGTCGCATCCTTGAGCTTGCGATTGACGACGAAATCGTATCCGCACCATCCTGTCTTAGGATCGGCGTCCGCGTCGATGAACAGCATCATCCATGCCGGATCGGTGAACGGCGTGATCGGCTTCTTGGTCCGCGCGTAGAAGCACACGTCGTTCCCGCCGGTCGCGATCTTGGCGAACGCAAGGTCATTCCTTCCGGTCGCATT
This sequence comes from Phycisphaerae bacterium, assembly GCA_018003015.1. Classification (NCBI taxonomy): domain Bacteria; kingdom Pseudomonadati; phylum Planctomycetota; class Phycisphaerae; species Phycisphaerae bacterium. Next base: position 16,030 of record JAGNEZ010000064.1, read on the forward strand.
GACGTATCGGCCGGCCTGGTCGTATCCGGGATGGTCCCGGGCGGCGGTGTCCCCGACGGAATCACGGAACTCGGGATGCACGTTCTTCCAGTCGTCGAACTGGCCGTCGATCGCAATGGCCGCGGTACCACTTGCGGCGGGCGGTGGGCGTGCTCCCTTGAACTTCCGGATGCAGTCGACCATCTGGTAGTAGTAATTGTCACCGTGGCCACCCTTCATCGGCTCGACGTCTCGGCTGTACTCCTGGGTGTACTGATCGACGAACATCACCGGTTCTTTGACACCGTTGAACTCGGGCAAGCGCATGGCGATCCACTCGTTCCAGCCCGTGATGAACACGAACTCGGGATCGACCTTGAGGGCCCGCTCCCACTGCTCCGCGAGGTTGAAACCCCAGTTGACCGCATCCGGCCGTGCATCCTTGCAGCCGTTGTGCCAGCTCCGCCCATACGTGTTTTTCTCGCTGAAGGCACACAGACGCCGACCGGTGCCATTCTGGGCTACGCCAACGGTCATCTGCTCCGGCCGCCCGTTGTCGTCACAGAACACGTGCTGCGGCGAGATCTCCAGCCAGCCCCACTGGTTCGGCTCGCTCGGTCCGGCGAAGTAATCGGGCTGCGGCTTGCGGAAGGTGAAGACGTCGCGGAGCTCGCGAGGGACTTTCTCCTTGTCGGCCAGGATCAGCGGCTTGCCCTTCCACTGGAACCACAGATCCGGATATCGCCGGGGTTGGTACAGGTCGCGGTGCAACTCGGAGACGACCTTGCCAGGGTCCCAGAAGGGGCACAGAAAAGCGATGTGCGGCGTCATGCCCCCCTCGCTGCGCACTTGGGCGAAGACTTCGCAGAGCTTGAAGTAGCTCTTCGGATACGTCACCTGGTTGGTCACGTCGAAAACGAGCGTGTCCACGCCGGCATCAGAGAGCATCTGAGCGTGCTTGCGGATGACCCAGGGATCGTCGCTCAGGTAGTACCCGAAGAGGGGTTCGCCCCAGAAGTGGAAGTGACGTTCCGGGCCCCAGGGCGGGCTGGAGGGTTGAGTCATGGCTGCCGGATGAGAAGCCAGCACCCGGCTCACGTCGTAAGGGCCGTCCGTCCCATGCTGACCCAACCACAGGAAGTAGAAGATACCCACAAACCTGTCCCGGCGCGGCGGGCCCACCTTGGCAGAGGTCGAAACGGATCGCCCCAGGGCGTCGGTGGCCACCCAGGTATCGGGAAAGGTGTCGACCATGGCCGGCCGGCTGGTCTGAGCCCACGCGGCTGTTCCGTACAAGATCAACATGCTGGTCCACAATGCGGAACAAGACACTCCCTTGCGGGGCATCGTCAACCTCCAGATGAACCGAGAAGTCACATACTCCCAGCGAAGTACTCCGGGAAAAGCCACGACGGCCATGCTGTCGGCACGATCCGGCACACCGCCCGCGACGACGGGAGCCGCGCCGGCGTCTGGCCGAAGAACCTCAGGCGTCTCGATCCGAAGCCCGATCCGCGACCAGGATTCCATCACCATCCAGGCTAACCGCCGATGATCCGATCCATCCGGGCTGCGATCGCCTTGAGCCGCTCACGACCCCCGCCAGGGACCTCGGCCGTGAACCAGCCGGAGAAACCGATCTCGCGGAGGGCCTTCATCACCGCTGGCCAGTCGCAGTCCCCTTCCATCAACTCGACGTCGAAGCCCTTGCCAAGTCCCTGCTCGTTCATCTTCTTCCGGCTGAATTCCTTGACGTCGATCTTGAGAATGCGCTTGCCCAGAATGCGGATCCACTGCTCCGGCCAGCCGAGGCGGACCACGTTGCCCACGTCAAAGTAGAACCGAACGGCGGGCGAGTTGAACTCGTCGACATACCGGGCCGCCTCGAGGGGACTGAGCAGGAAGTTGTTCCAGACATTCTCCAAGGCGATGACCACGCCCAGTTCGCTGGCCAGAGGGATGACCTTCCGGATTTCCTCCTGTGACCGTTTGTAGGCAGCGTCGTAGGTCATCAGCTTGTCGACCGTAGCGGGCACCAGCAGAACGCTGGCGGCGTCGTAAGCCTTGGCGTCGCGGATGGCCGCGATCAGGCCATCGAGCCCCTGCTGGCGCACCTTGGCATCGGGATGAGAGAGGGGCAGGTTCCAGTGGACCGAGTCAACCACGCCGTGAATCGGCAGCCCGGACCGATCGCGGGCGTCCAGCACTTCGCGGGCCTCGAAGGTATTGGGGCTGTCCAGTTCGACTCCGTCGAAGCCCAGTTCCTTGAGCATTCCGAACCGCTCGATGAGCGGCAGATTACCGGGCGTCATACCGATCTTGACGGCTTTGCGGATCGTCGGCGGCGGCTTGCCCGCAAGCTCGACGGCCTCCTTCGCGAAAGTCGAGCTGGCCAGGCCCGCTCCGGCAACCACTCCGGACTTGAGGATTGAACGGCGATCGGCCCGCCTCTTTTCCATGCTATCCTCCCGTCGAGGTGACCAGGATCCTCGTGCCAGGACAACGTGCTCCTCATCCAAGCTGGCGAACGCGCAGCCGGAGAATCTGCCGGGTGGCTCGGGTGAGGCGTACGCGTTCGTCGATCCGCAAAGGTACGACCCAGATAGGCCCGAGTTGATCGCAGAGCACGACCAGCTTCTCGCGCTGAGCCGAGTCGATCTTCTCGTCGATCAGGAAATCCGAGATCTTCTTCATGCCGGTCATGCCCAAGGGGAAGAAGCGATCGCCGGGCCGTCGGGTTCGAGCCACCAGCGGCGGATGGACGCTCTCGGCGTCGAGCCACTCCTCGTAGACATACTGTTCGCGATCCGCCTGCCGGCCGAGGTGTGTGCCGATGGTCGCTTCATCCGCCGGAAGACGATCGGCCACGACCTCCAGGGCGAAGCCCGGTAGCGGGGTCGTGCCCTCGGCCGCCACCAGAACCTCCTCACCAGGTATCGCCGGAATGTGGCTGGCCGATGCCCGCTGCAGTACCAGTCGCGCGTACCGCCGGACGGCCTTGAACCCGCCGGGGAGATCCAGTGACTTGCTGCCGTCCTGGCCGGCGGCCAAGTCCGCCACGGCGTTGAGATGGCCGAAAGTCAGTTCGCCTTCGGGGAAGCCCATTTTGAGCAATGCTCGGCGGATGAGCTGCGTCTGGATTGCCCGGGGCTTGCGAACCAGCGGCGGGCAGTGCAGTACGAGTTCGCAATCATTGTGCTCGATGACAAAGGCGTCCAGCGTACGCTCAGAGGTTTCCGCCAGGTAGGCGTTGATGGCTCGAGCCTGCTCGCCCAGTCGGATCAGCGCTTCCTCGATCTGCGGGTTGAAGCGCTCGCGGAGGAAGGGCAGGACCTCGTTGCGAATTCGATTTCGGGTGTGTTGCTCTGACAGGTTGGAGGCGTCCTGTCGGTACTCGATGCCCCGGTTGCGGAGGTAATCCTCGATCTCGGTCCGCCGGAACGCCAGCAGCGGCCGGACAATCCGAATGTCACTCCCCTCTCGGAGTGGCCGCCGCGGGCGGATGCCGGCCAGTCCCTGGGTGCCCGTCCCGCGGATGATGCGATGCAGGATTGTCTCCGCGTTGTCGTCCGCGTGATGGGCCAGGGCCACGACCTGAAGACTCTTGAGCAGGCAGATCCGCTCGAAGAACTCGTAGCGGCACACCCGCCCGGCCTGTTCGATGGACAGCGATTCGGCCTGCGCCCGCCCGGCCACGTCGGCCGTATCCACGACCACGGGCAGACGCAAGTGGCGAGCCAGTTCGGCCACGAAGGCGGCGTCGCCGTCGGCCTCCGCGCCGCGCAGTCGATGGTTCAAGTGGGCTACGTGCAGCGGCACCGACCAGCCGGATTGCTCGTTCAGCCAGCAGAACAGGTAGAGCAGCGTCACGGAGTCCGGCCCGCCGGAAACGCCGAGCAGTACTCCCTCTTCGGGATCCAGCCGGCATTCGCCGGTGACCGCCTGCATGAATCGTGTTTCCAGATCGGATCGAGGCATTGCTAGGTCAGACGTGCATGGGTCCCATCACACCACGGCTTATTGCTGCTCTGATGGCACTGACAGATCGCCTTCCTGCCGGGCTCGGTGACCTCGACGGCGATGGGCCCGACCCCGGTCCCCTCCCGGGCGTGGGTCCCATCGCAATAAGGCAGCTTGGCGGACAGGCCACATTGACAGTAGAACTTCTTTCCCGGGGTCTCTTCAACGATGATGGGACGGGTCCCGTGCTTGGGATTGGCCATGGCTGCTCCTTTCACGGATGCTGCATTGGGCGCTGTGCCGCCAAAATCCAGATCTAGCATTGTATCCTCCGGTCCAACTGCGGACAATGCTTCGCTTCGGGCGAACGTCCGCCGGCCGCTGACAGTCGGTCAGGGCTATCGCGCTTGGCTGAGCGTCTGCTGGCCATCGCGGATGACGAAACGCGCCTCGCCCTGCTCAAGCCGGCCGGGGGGGCGCTTGCCCGATCCTATGATGCTCCTGGCCGAGTCGCCGAGGTCTTCGCGCACCTGGTCGGCCAGGTTGGTCATCATGGCAACGACCTCGGGGTGCCGGTCCTTGACGTCGGTTGTCTCCCCGATGTCGCTGTCCAGGTCGAAGAGGCTCAGTGGAATTTCGGCTTCCTTGTAGGCCACGGGTTTTCCCCCGGTGCCGCCCCGGCGCCCGCCCAGTGTTGGATAGCGGTGCGGGAAGTGCAGTTTCCATCGGCCCATGCGGACCGCATGCAGGGCCTCGCCCCAGTAGAAGAAGTATGCGGCCTGAGGTGACACTGCACCATCCTGACCCTGGATGAGCGGCCAGATGCTCTTGCCATCGATCTTGTGGGCAGGCAGGGTGGCGCCGGTCAGTTGGGCAATCGTAGGCAGAATGTCGATGGTCATGGCCGGCGAACTGCACACGGAATCGGCGGGAATGGTGCCCGGCCACCACATGATGGTGGGTACGCGAAAACCGCCGTCGAAGGTCGAGCCCTTGCCTTCTCGTAACGGCCTGGCTGATCCGGCATGCTCGCCGTAGCTCAGCCAGGGACCGTTGTCGGAGGTGAAGATCACCATTGTACGTTCCACGAGGCCGTTTCGGCGGACGGCCTTCACAACCTCACCGACGGACCAGTCCGCCTCCATGACCACGTCGCCGAACAAGCCTCGCTGCGCCTTGCCGGCGAACTTGTCGGAGACGTGGAGGGGCACGTGAACCATGGAGTGAGGCATGTAGAGAAGGAACGGCCGGTCCTTGTTGCGATCGATGAACTTGACGGCCCGCTCGGTGTACCAGGTGGTGAGCATCTTCTGCTCGTCGCCGGTCATCCTGGGTCGGACAATCCTGCTCCCGTCGATCAGGGGCAGGTGGGGCCATTTCCTGTAACGCTCTTCCATGGCTAGGTCAGCGACATCCGGATGAAAGGGCCACATGTCGTTGGAATACGGCAGTCCGAAGTACTCGTCGAAGCCGTGATTGGTTGGCAGGAACTTGGGATGGTGACCCAGGTGCCACTTACCGAAACACGCGGTGGCGTAGCCCTTCTGTTTGCAGATCTCGGCAAGGGTGACTTCGCCCGCGCTGATGCCGTGTTCGGCGCGCGGACCGAGGGCGCCCAGAATGCCAATTCGCACATTGTAGCAGCCGGTCATCAGCGAAGCTCGCGAGGCTGAGCAGACCGGCTGGCTGGCGTAGAAGCTGGTGAATCGGCGGCCTTCCCGGGCCAGCCGGTCGAGGTTGGGGGTCGCATAGCCCTGGGCTCCGAACGGGCCGATATCCGCGTAGCCCATGTCGTCGATGAAGATGAGGACGATGTTGGGGGAAGTCGGGGTTTGCTGAGCGCCCGGGCTCGGGGGCACAAACGTCCATACCGCAAATGCCACGATCAGCAGCAGTCTCATTGTGATTCCTCGGATTCCATTTCTCGGCAGGGCTCGATTCCGGCTTAGGTCAAACCGCGGCTCAGACGCCCCTGCCCACAAGGCAGGCGGAGTCTCGTCAGGGCATAGTATACAACTTCCTCCGCGGGCGTCTTCCTCCCTTCTCTTGCGCCGGGATACGGTCGAGCTCGCTTGACAGCCCCGAGTTGCCCGGGCAGACTGCCATGGACTCACTTCTGTGGCCATGCCAATCGGGGACGAAAGGACGGTAGCGATGTGCGCGATCGTGCTGTTGTCGAGTTGTCTTCTGACTACCGCCCCTGCCCCGCCCATCGGGCTTTACGACCTGACCTACGCGCTGCGTTTCGACGCCAAGGATGCCAGGCAGGTCGCCCGGGCGTGGGATCACTGCCATGCGGTGGCGACGCTCCAAGGCAACGTCAACCGAGAGGCGGCCAACCTGTACATCCGATTCGTCGAAGCACACGGCATGAACATCGACGACTACTGGCTCAAGCGCATGTCCGAGCCCGGGCAATGGCTGCACGATCGGCCACGCGAGCTGATCCCGGACATTCTCGCCCTAGTCAACGCCTACCGCCGGTTCGTCAAGGGCGTGGTGGTGTATGACCCGAACGTCGGCGCGACGAGCAATCTGGCCTCGACCCTTGCGGGCATTGACGAGCTGATCGCCATTCGGTACGACCCCGACACGGACAGTCTCTACAGCGGGCTCGTGACTGGCGGCCCGCGATTGCCGGTGGTCAAGTGGCTGCTCAACGAGAACGGTAGCTCGATCTTCACCGGCAAGGGCACGATTCCGGGCACGGACATTCCATCGACTGGCAGTTCGAAATGTGACGCCTACCTGTGGCTCAAGCACTTCTACATCGACTCCGGCAAGCTGGACGCGACGTACGCCGGCTACTACCTCGACCAGTACTGGCTCAGGAATCCCGCGGCGGCGTCGCCCAACCATCACACCCTGACGAATCACGACTTCTTTGTCGCGAGGCGGGGCTTCTTCTTTGACCTGAGCATCTGGGGAGACGAGACCCCGGTTGATGATCCAGGTCAGAGGCTGGGTTGTGATCTGGCCACCTTCAAGGCCCTGCTGTTGAGCGCTTACCAGCGCGGCGGGAAGGAGCGGATGATTCACATCGGGGGGTTTACTCCGTGGGCGTACAAGTACACGAACCACGCCAAGGCCGGCGGCAAGCACGAAGGGGTAGCGACCGAATGGGAGACCTCCAAGATCGTCAGCGCCTACAATGGCTACATTGACGCCGATGCGATCGTCTTCGGGGCGATGGCCAACGGCTCGTTCTTTGCCCACTTCCCGCTCCGAAAGGAGTATCCGCAGAAGTGGATCACGCCCGAGGAGCTCCGCCGGCGCGGCTACCTGGCGTCGGACGGCCGGGTGGACTTTGGCGGTCGTCAGTTCATCATCTTCTACGTGGGTGATTTTGACTCCGCCGCATGGATTTACCAGTGGATGCCAGTACTGGGGGATCATCCGGCCCGGGGGAAGGTGCCGATGATGTGGTCGATCAGCCCGGTGGCCGAGCGTCGGGCGGGCATGGCTTTGGACTACATGCGGCGAACGGCCACCTCCAACGACTACTTCGTAGCCGCGGACAACGGGGCGGGATATCTCAACCCGGGTTCGCTTCAGGCACCCCGCCCGTCGTCGGGTCTTTCCAGCGGGGTGGAGGCCTGGGCGAGGCACTGCGAACCGCTCTACCGGCGATGGGGGATGACCGTGACCGGCTTCATCATTGACGGTTTTGCACCGGGTCTGAAGCGAGACGGGCTGGACGCCTACGCCCGTTTCAGCCCCAACGGCATTGTTCCGCAGGACGTTCCCCCATCGCTGCTGCACGGTGACATGCCCGTGCTGCGCGCCGGTTACGACCTGGGAGACAGCCCCGAGGCCGCGGCGAGGACGGTTGTCGAGCGGGTCCGGTTGCGTGCGAAGCTCCCCTTTCACTGGTTTAGAGCAGTTTTAAAAAGTCCTGAGTGGTATGAAGCCCTTTATGAGAAGGTTCGGGCGGCCGAGCCGAGCATTGAACTGCTCGACGCCCCCACCTTCTTCGAGCTGTACCGCATTCACCTTCGAGCGACGCCGGAAGCGGCGGCCGGCAAGTTGGACATTCCCCGGTAGTGGGCCAAGCTCAGTTGGCCGTTCGCGTGCTGTTGGCGCCCCAGTTGGCCAGGAGCTGGCAGATCTGGTCCTGGAGCCTGTTGCCGCTCCCGGAGTTGGCTTTGGCCTTTTGGGTATCGTTGCACAGCACGCTGAACACGTACTTTTGCTGGTTGGCTCCGATGACGTAGCCGCTGAGGGTGCTGACTCCGGCGATGTGGCCGGTCTTAGCGAACACCTTGCCTTTCATATTTCGCATCCGCCTGGACAGGGTGCTGTCGGTTTGACCTGGTTCGGCCAGGTTATTCCACCAGGTTTCCCGGGTGGGCTGGCGGTCCATATGCTGGAGGACGCGTACCAGGGTGGTGGCGGCGAGGCGGTTTTCGTGGCTCAAGCCGGAGCCGTCGTCGATGAGGTAGAGATCCTCGGTCAGTCCGAGGGTGCCCAGGAATCTGCGAACCGCGGCCTGGCCGTTCTCCAAGGTTCCCTGGCGAGGTGGTTTACTTGGTCCCTGGCAGGCTCCCAGGGACTTCAGGAGGGCCTCAGCGAACATGTTGATGCTGCTCTTGTTGACTCGCCAGAGGATATCCTTGAGTCTGGTTTCACGGACGGCGATGACTTTGAGTCCGGCGGGCAGTTCGTCCCCTGGCTGGCGGATCTGTTGTCGTCTGGTCGTCCCGGCGATTTCGACACCCTGGCTGGCGAGGGCTGTCCGACAGGTGCTGGCGAAGAACTCGCCCGGATCGGTCACTGCGATAGAGAGCGGGTTATCCTGGCTGTTTCCTCTGGAGACGGAGCCAGTGACGGAGATGGTGAGGGGGCCATTTCCGAGTCGTCTGACGGTGGGTTCACCCTTGGCGGCGGTGACGGCCTTGTTGTGGAGCTTGATGTAAGGAGTGGTTGGGATGAGTGTCACCTGGGCGGGTTGACCGGTGCCTGCCCCCCGTTTGATGATCACGTCCACGCAATTGTCGTTGAAGTTGAGTCCCCCTACCGGGGCCGAGTACCAAGTCTGCAAGTTGAACCGGGATACCCAGTTAGGGTGCACGAACTGCTGTTCAAACGCGAAATCGTCGAAGAGCAGGTCGCCGTCGATTCGGCTGATTCCGGCGGCTTTGAGTTTGGCTGCCCATTGGTGGAAGTCGGCGGTCATCTGTTCCCTGGCCTGTTCAGCCAGTCGGGAATCGCCGAAGGACGGGTCGCCTGATCCGATCACAACGAGGTCCTTACCCTGCAGGGCGAGGATAGTCCGATAGCTGAAGTCGGGGGGCAGCAGGCAGAGGGCGGCGGCCGTGGTCACGAGCTTCTGATTGCTTGCCGGTTTGAGCAATTCCCTGCTCTTGTGCTCGAAGACGAGTTTGGGCTGGGCTCCGAGGGTTTCGACGCAGACGCCGATGCTCATTTTTCCCCACTGGGTGTCGTTCACCAGTGCGGCGATTTCTTCTCCCAGGGTTGTCTGGTCGGTTCCCGAGGCCGGGCTGGGGCACATGCCGGTCATGGCCAACAGCACTGCAACCGACCCGCCGAGCGGGGTACCCGAGATCCTTCTCATCCGCGAGACTCCCTGAAAACAGACCCTTGATTGCGCTGGTGATTGACCGCACCCCCAGCGATGGATAGACTCTAATAGCAGGAAGAGGAGTTTAACGCAAACGGAGTAAGGACTGTCGCCATGCCCTCCCTGACGCAGCACGGCTCTCGGGTCGTCTACGTGGCGGGTCTTACTGCCGGCGTACCGGACGCGGTTCAAGCCTGGCTCGACGAGCATCCAGCCCAGCATTCGCCGGACATTTACGACGCTCTGGCCACGCTCACCGGCCGGCAGCGTCCGGTGGCTCTGATTGTGCACATTGAGGCCATCGACTGGCAGGAGATGGACTTCTTCGAGGTTGCGGCTCATGTCAGCCGGGAGACTCGTGTATATGTTGTGGGGTTGGATCATCATCGCTCCAAGATCGAGGCGGCGGTGGCCAAGGGGGCTCGCGGGTTTTCGTCGGAGGATTTGGCGGAGGATCTTGCCAGACCGGCTCCGGGGTCGCAGCGAGCTGGCGTTCGTGACCTGTTGGCGGGCAGCCTGAGGGAGGCGACCAAGCGTGGAGTTCGGGCGACGGCTGGGGGGCGGTTGCGGCAGGCGGAGTTGGTGTTGGTTCCTACGCCGGCGGAGCACCCGGTGGAAGAGCGGAGCGAAGTGGACGGAGTGGAGCGGTCGACCTGTTCGGTGAAGCAGCCGCCGGGTCTCGTGTCGCCAGCCGTTCCGGTCTCGACCGAGGCTGGCGTTGAGGCCGGGTCTTCGCCGCCGGAGCCGGTCCGCGAGGAGCGTCCCAACGTGCGTCTTGTTGGTTTGGTGGAGGAGACTCGTCCGCCGGCGAAGCCGGAGACCTCGGCGACTCCGTTTCCCTGGTCCCCGAGTCCGAGCAGGCCCAAGCGTATTCCCCCGGCGTCGGCAGGCCGGGGGTTGCCGGTGAACAGCGTTCCGCCTGCGGACGCCACGAAGGCGACTGCGGCTGGGGAGTCAGGAGTTCCTGCGGCGGCTTCGCCCGCGCGCCTGACGGCACCGCTGCCGGTGGAGTTGACTGCGGACGAATTGGCGGCGTTGATGGCCAAGTCGAGCCAATCTGGGTCCACGTCACGGCAGGGGCGACAAGGATGAGGTTGCCGAACAGTTTCTGGAGTGTGACGGATCGCAGCCGGCTGGCGGTGGTCTGTGATCCTGGCGAGCTGGCTGCTCAGCTTCGCGCCCGTTATCCGCAGTTCAATGTTATCGAGAGCCCGACCTATCTGGCTGGGATTGCTGCCCTGGCGAACCAGCCCGCCCGGGGGTTGCTGGTTGGCGTTGATCCGAATGCCCGCAAGCTCGAGTCGGCGGTCGCCGGTTTGCGGAAGGCCGCGGGGTCCTCTTCGCGGATTGTGTTGTGCTGTCGTCCAAGCGGGGAGCCAGCCGCTCGGAGCGTTCTCGGATCCGGGGCCGATGACTACCTGATCTATCCGCCGCGTGGAGAGGAGCTTGACGAGGCGTTGGGTCTGACTTCCCCGGCCGTCGCTGCTCGTCAGGCCTCGCTGCCGCTGGCGGCGGCGACTCCCTCGTGGGAGGAGCTGACTGGTCTGGCCGAGGTGATGGCCCGGATGGGTGAAGGGCAGCGACCGCTTCTGGAGCGGCTTTGCCAGTGGATTGCCGGTTCGATGCGGACGGCTCACGTGCGGATTACGACTGCGGACGAGTGTGCCCACGTGGGTGATCCGCAGGCCGATGCGGCCGTGGTCGAGACGATCATGGCGGGTGGCAAGACGTTGGGTCAGATTCTGGTCGGTGGACGTCAGAAGTCTCCTTTCTCGCTGACCGAGATTGAGAAGCTCCGCCACTATGGCCAGTTGATTGCTCATCTCATTGAGGCCAGCGAGCAGCAGCAATCCTGGCAGTCGCTGGCGATGATTGATGAAGTCACTGAGCTGCCCAATCGCCGATACCTGCTGCAGGCGTTGAGCGAGTTGTTGCAGAAGGCGGGTGCGCAGCGGTTTCGGGTGACGGTTTTGCTGTTTGATCTGGACGGTTTCAAGCACTTCAACGACACGTACGGTCATGCGGCCGGCGACGAGATTCTGCGGGACATCAGCCGGCTGTTTCGCCAGCACTGTCGGCAGCACGACATTGTTGCCCGGTATGGTGGGGACGAGTTTGTGGTGGTGTTCTGGGACGCGGACGAGCCGCGTGTACCGGGCTCGAAGCATCCCACGGACGTGCTGGCGGTTCTTCGTCGAGCGAAGGAAGCGATTCACTCTCACGCCTTCCCCAAGCTTGGGCCGGAGGCCCAAGGCTGCATCACCATCAGCGGTGGCCTGGCCACGTTTCCGTGGGACGCTCACGACGCGGAGAGTCTGATTGAGCGTGCCGACGAAGCCCTGCTGCAGGCCAAGCGGGCGGGCAAGAACCGCATTCACATCGTAGGGCGTCAGGATCCGGTCGATGAATCCGCTCCCGAGGAGGAGCGGCTTGCGGAAGACTAGCCGGCGGGTCAGAGGCCGATGGTGTTGTATCCTGCGTCGACGTAGAGGTTTTCGCCAGTCACGCCGCTGGCGAGTTCGCTGATCAGGTAGACGGCTGTTTTGCCGACCTCGTCGGTATCGATGTTCCGCCGGAGGGGGGCCTTTTTCTCGACCCAATCGAACATTTCGTCGATGCCGCCGACGGCCATAGCGGAGAGTGTCCGGCAGGGTCCGGCGCTGAGGGTATTGACCCGGATCCGCTGGGGGCCGAGTTCGGCGGCGAGGTATCGTGTGCAGGCCTCGAGAGCGGCCTTGGCGACGCCCATGACGTTGTAGCCGGGGATGACCTTTTCGGCGCCGTAGTAGCTCATGGCCAGGATTGACCCGCCGTCGGGCATGAGGAGTCGAGCGCGATTGGCGATACCGACGAGGGTAAAGGCGGAGATATCGAGGGCCTGGGAGAACACGTCGCGAGGCGTTTCGACGAAGCGGCCGATCTGGAGGTAGTCTTTGTTCGCGAAGGCCAGGGAGTGGACGACGAAGTGGATGGTGCCGAACTGCTCGCGTACGGCCGCGAAGAGGGTATCGAGATCGGCATCGCGGCTGACGTCGCAGGGGTGAAGCCACGGACTGCTGACGCCGCCGTTCTCGATGGTCTTGCGGGCGCGACGTTCCATTTTCTCTCCGGGCAGGTAGGAGAAGCCGCACACGGCTCCGTGTTCGATCAGGTTGCGGGCGATATGCCAAGCGATGCTTCGCTCGTTGGCCACGCCGAAGACGATGCCCTTGCGTCCGTCCAGCAGCCCCATCGCGATGCTCCGTCGACTGGTTCAACCGGCCATGTAGAGGGTGCCGGGGAACTGTGGATTGTCGTACTCGTCTGGCGGTTTGGCAAGTGGGCTGGCCGTCCTGCCTTGGTTGAACGGGGGCAGGAGAAGGCCTATCATGGGTTGGCAGCTGTCCCTGAGTGACGGAGCAGGCGTGATCACCTTTTCGCTTCAGAGCGGCTCGAACGGCAACTCGATTTACGTCGAGGCTGGGGATGTGCGTCTGTTGTTCGACGCGGGGATTTCGGGGAAGGCGGCCGAGGGCCGGATGCGGGTTCACCGGCGTGATCTGGGTGACGTGGATGGGGTGTTGATTTCGCACGATCACGTTGACCACATTCGGGGGGCGGGGGTTTTGCAGCGCAAGTATGGCCTGCCGATCTACATGACCGAGGCGACGCATCGGGCCACGAACTGTGGCCTGGGTCTGCTGAGCGATGTGCGGTATTTCAAAGCCGGGCAGAGGTTGTGGTTCAACGGGGTGATCGTGCATACGATTCCGACGCCGCACGATGCGGCTGACGGTGTGGCCTTCATCGTGGAGCACGAGGGCAAGCGGCTGGGGATCATGACCGATCTGGGACATCCGTTTCCGGATCTGGTTCGTTTGCTGCCGGGGCTGGACGCCTGCTACCTGGAGAGCAACTATGACCCGGAGATGCTTCGCACCGGTCCGTATCCGGTACAGCTGCAGGAGCGGATCCGGGGGTTGCACGGGCACCTGTCGAATCATGAAGCCGCGGAGTTGATCCGGGTTGCCCGTGGTCGGCTGAGGTGGGTGGCTATTGCCCACCTGAGCGAGCACAACAACAAGCCGCAGCTGGCCCTGGAGACACACCGGCACTATCTTGGCAAGTCCTTTCCGCTTCACGTGGCCTCGCGATACGAAGTCAGCCCGATGCTGGAAGTCCTCTGATCCGGGGTGCGGGCAGGCGGTGGTTTCCGGGCGCCAAACGAAGCCAATTCAGCGATCCGTGGTTGGCGGTAGGCATTCAGCAGCAGTGATCGGCGGTCGGCGGTCAGCCAGAGTGGTGGGCGCCAATCTGGTCGGAGGTTGGGGTGCGGTGATGAGTCCGAGGAGAGGGATGGCGGGTGGTGCGGCGAGGTACGGTGCCAGAGCTTGTCGGAGCGGATTCCGTGAGACAGAGAAGCGGTTTGGATTGGCCGCGGGGAGACGCCGGTGCCACACCTACTGGCACAGGGGCTGAGGGTGCGGGCCTGGCGGCCGGCCTGGGGAGGTGGGGCAAGGGTATCGGATTGGGATGGAACGGAATGAGGGGTAAGGTGGTCGGGGTGTTGGCTCACGGGTAATGAGGTCGTTGGGGGGCGTGGGTTGGCGTGCGGGGGTGGGTCGACCGGTTGGGGGCTGGCCGTGGTTTGGTCCGAGCTTTCGGATCGGGTTTTCTGGAGGGTTTCGAGGTACTTGAGGTCGTGGCGGAGCTGGCGATTGATCATGCTCTCATAGCGGATGAGTTTGTCGAGGTCGTCGTTCCTGGGGAGGGCCAGGGACTGGGCGTCTGGGGGCTTGGGCATGAATGGGTTGAGGCTGGCGGCGTACTGGTAGGCAGGGTGGTTGGCGTTATCGCGGCGGGCGATGATGCAGGCGGTTTCATGGCGGTAAGCTCGTCTGAGTCGCCACCAGGCGACGGCGACGCGTTGGAGGATGAGGTTCTCGATGGGCTGGCGGGGCTGGTATTGCTGATTCAGCTCGGAAACCAGGGTGGTGAATTCGTCGAGGCTCTCATCGGGTTGATTGGGGGGCATGAGGATGGTCCGAGCGAGCAGGCCGTGCTGACAGGCGTTCTGGCGGGACCGGGTCTTGCCCTCGGGGGTTCGGGGTCCGGTGGATTTGGCGGCGTTGCGGCGATTGGCCTCGATTTGGCGTTGAGAAGAGGTTTTGAGTTCGGTTGAATCTGGGGATTCTCTTGACATGGGTTCTCCTTTCGGTCTGCTGGGACGGTTCAGGTTTTGCGGCTTCTTCGTTGACAGAAGAACGTGGGGCGTGTCCCGGTCGAGAGTCGCAGGGCAGGGCGCGAGTGCCGACGTCGAGAGGTAGGCGTGACGCGGGGCTGTCGGGTCGGATGACGTTTTGGGGTGAGGGCGGCGAGGCAGTTTGGGGGCCGTTTCCGGCGTGTGTTGTCGGGCTTGATTCGCCGGCGGATGCGGGTACCGTATGGCTGCATAGTGGACGAGGGCGCGGATGATGAGATGCGAGGCAGCCATACTGGCCGGTGCGATTCTGTTCTACGGTTCGTCGTGCGGCCAGGATCAGGGCAAGCCGGCCGGTGCACGCGGGCCGCTGACGCTGAAGATCATGGCACCGTCGGACGGCTACCAGACGGTGCAGGAAGTGGCGTATCTTCTGGGCCGCACGAATCCGGGGGTTCAGGTCAAGGTTGGGGATGTGGCGGTTGAGGTTTACTCGACTGGTGGTTTTGCCCGGGACGGCATTCCTCTTCAGATGGGCAAGAACACGATCGCGGTGGTGGCGACGGACGCGACCGGTCAGCGTGTGACCCGCAGTGTCACGGTGATTCGCAAGGAGCCGCAGCCGGAGCCACCGCCGAGCGTGCTGAAGGTGGTCGAGCCTGCTGAGGATATCGTTTTGCTGCCGGGTGAGACGCTCGCGATTCGGGCGGTGGGTCCTCCCGGGGGGACGGGTTTTGCCACTTGCCTGGGCAGCGAGGCCAAGCTTGCGCTGACCGAGGCCCGGAACGATCGGGGGGAACCGACGGGCAGCTACTCGGCGACGGTGAAGGCCCCGGCCAGAGGCAGTGGCCAGGCTGCGATGGTGACGGTGTCGCTGCGTCGGGCGAAGAATGGTCCGACGATGGAAGCGAAGTCGAAGGGCACGGTGGACGTTTGGGATCCTTCGGCGGTTCATGTTGGCGAATGCAAGGATGATCGATCGGGGATCACGCTGGGCCTGCACTCGGTGCGTCTGGGTGGTCCCTACCTGGCGCGCATTCCGCGCGGGGTGCGGTTTGAGATTGTCGGCCGGCAGGGAGCGAACTACAGGATCCGGCTCTCGAAATCCCGCACCGGCTGGATTCCGGTCGATGACGTGGCCCGGCTGCCCGAAGGGACGCTGGTGCCGCACAACTACTTCACTTCCTGCGAGGTCAACGGTGACGAGCAGCATGACCGGGTGACCGTCCCGTTGCTGGAGAAGGTTGTGGTGGCGGCCACCTCCGAGACTGAGCCGCTCAACAAGCTCTATCTGGACTTCTTCAACACGCATGATGCGCTCACCTGGATCAGTCACAAGACTGGCGCCCGGGTTGTCGGCACGATCACCGGGGAGCAGATGGAGGACGACTGGTACCGGCTCACGGTCCCGCTCAAGTGCAAGCAGATCTGGGGCTACTGGCTGGAGACGGACGGCAAGTCGCTGAGCCTGGTCATTCGCCGCCCGCCGGCCATTGCGGCCGAGCCGGCCTCGCCGCTAAGGGGTTTGTTGTTTGCCCTGGAAGCGGGGCATGGTGGTTCGAGCGACGGTGCCGTCGGGCACATGGGTACGAAGGAGAAGGACGTCAATGCGGCCGCGGTTGCGGCGTTCAAAGGCGTGCTAGAAGGGCGTGGGGCGACGACGGTGGTGGTGCGGCCGGGCGACACCAACCCGACGCTTGCGGCTCGCGTTGAGGCGGCGAACGAGGTCAACGCCAACTTTTACGTAGCCATCCACGCCAACGCAGCGGGTAACGGGCGCGGCTTCCTCAAGATTTCGGGCACGAGCACGTACTACCGGGACAAGCACTGCCGTCTCCTGGCTCAGCTGGTGTACAACGGGCTGCTCGGTCTGGGGTGGAACGAGTTCGGGGTGGTGGGCAATTTCTCGTACTCGCCGCTGCAGAACACGAAGATGCCGAGCATCCTGATCGAGCAGGCGTTCATGTCGAACCCGGCCGACGAGGCTCGACTGCTCGATTCGATCTACCAGGAGCAGCAAGCCCAGGCGGTGGCCGACTCGCTGGAGCAGTTTCTGAGGCGGGTGCGAGAGTGAGCTTACGGGTGGGTGGGGGCGGGGGAGGCGGTGGTGGGCTGCGGATGGGTCTTGCCAAGGCCTGACCGGCGGGGGATTA
>JAGNEZ010000065.1 GCA_018003015.1 Phycisphaerae bacterium
AGGAGAAGCAGATGTTTGGCAACAAGAAGTTCGGCCCGAAGTGGGAAGAAGCCATCGCGAAGGGTGGTGGCTGGGTCGATTACGCCGTGGTCTACTACTGGTATCAGAGCTCGCCCGGCGGCTACAAGCACCAGCCCTTGCCGGCGGTGGCCGAGCGAGCCAAGCTCATCACCAAGCCCGACCGCGCGGGGACGTGAAGGCTGGTCTGCGGGCGGGCTGCAGCGACGGAGGGAACGACGAGGGATGCTGGTCGACGTTGGGGGAAGCGGTCGCTGGCCGATCTGGTCTGGCGGATCACTTCTGCTTCTTCCAGCCCCAGGCGACGTACCTGTTCTCGAAGGTCCCGTCACTGTACAGGTCGACGACGCCGTATCCGGGATGGCACTCCTGGAACTTGCCTTTCCACCAGCGGCCGCACACTGCCCCGTGGCACAGGTAGGTGACGCCGAGGTACTCGACGCGGTCCACGAGGTGCAGGTGGCCGCTGAGGCACAGCTTGACGTTCGGGTACTTGAGGAACAGGTTCTTCATTCGCCGGGCATCGATGAGCATGACGGAGGCCGGGATCTGCCAGTTGCCGGTTTTTTCTGCCTCGGACACGAAGAAGGCTGCGGCGGACAGCAGCGGGATGTGGCTGAAGAGCAGGATGGGGGTGGTCGGGTTGACCTTGGCCAGGTCGCTTTCCAGCCATGCGAACTGCTCCTGGTCGATTTGGCCGGTGTACTTGCCCTCTCCTGGCGACACGCTGTCGAGGGCGATGAAGTGCCAACCGCCCCGGTCGAAGCTGCGGTACGGCTTTTCCCATCCGTACAGCGACATGATCCACTTCTTGCCGTAGAGGGGCTCCCGGCCGGTTGTCTTGCTCTGGGCTTTGTCGATGCCCCAGATATCGTGGTTACCGATGGCATGCTCGACCGGGATGCTGCACTCGTCCTTCCACACTTTCAGGGAGAGATTCCAGAGCGAGTGGACAGTAGATAGCTCGGCGGCCATTGAATCATAGATGGTGTCGCCGGTGTTGAGGACGAGGTCGGGGCGGGCGTGTTGCTGAGCGTGACGCAGGCAGGCGGCCATACCTTGTGCGGCGTGCAGTTCCGGCTTGACGTGGATGTCGGTCACATGAACCAGCCGCAGGGTTCGGACGCGGCTCTGAGCGGGAGCGGTGTGGGCGGAGACTCTGTTCAGGGGGCCGCCGGCCGCCAGGATGATGGCAGCCAGGCCCGCCTGGCTCAGCAGGTCACGGCGAGACTGTTCCTTGGCCCCACGGGCAGGCTTCACGCTTTTGCTCTCCCTTTGGGCAACCGGTGTTCGCGGCGCTCAACAATCTGTCGAGTGCGAGGCTGGGCATTGTACTGGCTCGGCCGGCGGAAGGCACTTGGCGGTGGATGCTACGGCCGGCGTTGGGGGGCGGCCGAGGATTCGCCGCTGAAGCAGCGTTGGAGCAGGCCGAAGTCGGACTGATCCACATCGCCGTCGCTGTCGAGGTCGGCGATCCGGCAGCACGGGTCTATCCAGGGCAGGCTCGGACCGGTGAAGCAAGCGGCCAGGGCGTTGAAGTCGGAGCGGGCAACGCGGCGGTCGAAATCGAGATCTGCCGGGGGACGATCCATGGCCACCCGGGCGCCCAGGTGATTCAGTGCGAGGCAGTCATCAAGGCCGTCGTCGGGGCCGATGATCGCGAAGAAGTAGCCGTTGACCGGGCCGTCCGCGACGGTCACCGACTGCGAGCCCCGGCTGATCTGGAGGGACTCGCCGGCCGGGACCTTCCCGAACCCCGTCCCCGTCCAGCACTTCAGGCCGTCGAGAAGCATGAATCCGAGGAGCTCGCCTGCCCCTTCCGGAAAAGCACCGGGTTCAGCGAGGAATCCGGGATCCTCGGTCATGAAGGGCTGATCGGGATCATCCTCGCCCAGCTCCGCACCGAAGACACGATGGTGATCAGCGGTCGGCAGGACCTGGCCGCCCAGCAGTTGAGCCGCGCCGATCATCACTTTGCCGTCGGCCACATAGGGTCGGGCGTCCAAGTGAGCGGCCCGCGCGACGCTGCAAGCCGCCGCGAGGGCGAGACAACTGGCGATGAGGCCTGTGTATCGCATTCGAGTATTCTCCCTGTCATGTCTGATCAACAGAACGTTCTGGCGCATTGGATCGATCGACACCGAACGAATGTCGGATCTGGGGTCACCGATTCTGGTAGTTGATCCGCAAGCCGGGATCGAACTTATTCCGTTCCATATCTCGATATACTTTCTGGAACTGCAGGCTTTCGGCGTGCCCGTCGAGGAATCCGTAGTTGGAGACCGATTCCCTGGACCACTTGGGTCCACCGTGGGCCTGGATCTCGAGTTGGGTCGCCGCCATGACTGGCGGATCACCGGCATCGGCCCACTCTTCCACGTGCGGATGGTCGGAGGCGGCCAGGCACTCGCCGGCGTGGTAGTAGGGGTTTGCGGGATCGCATTCCTCCACCATGTAGAGGAAGTGGACGATGGAGGAGGGAGCGGGGATTTTCTCGATCCGCTCCCAGGTCACATGCCGTCCGGTCAGATCGGGCACCGTATCCACATCAAGGAAGTTGTTCACCCCGTAGCTGGTTCGGCGGAACGGATAGCCGCGTTTGCCGTCCACCGGAATTCCTTGTCCGCCCTCCGTTTTTGGCCAGTGGGGACTCTGATCCACGGGGGACCGAGCCGTGAGCCGGTCTTTGTAGATCTGTTGGAGGCTCTTGATCCAGGCGACCTCGCTCTTGTCGTCATGGACGCCGTGCATGAGCCCCACGCGAATCAGGTATCCGTTGTTGGCGGTCATGTACAGCCAATGGGCGGTTTCCATGCCCTTGATGTTGCTCAGGCACAGGGTTCGCCTGGCCGATTGCCGGGCCTTGGTCAGGGAAGGCAGCAGGACAGCCAGGAGCAGGGCGATGATCGCCACCACCACCAGCACCTCGATCAAGGTGAAGCCTCGTCGCCGCATGGGACGGACCTCCTGTTGTTTGAACCGGGCCGCCTAGCCGCCGGCCGCGGTGCGGATTCATGGTTCTGGTTACCATGTTGGCAGCCGGAGCGACCGGTTGTTCGGCCTCGGGCTCGCAGCCGTGAAGGCGGGGGGACCGGTCTTCCGACGGAATCGACGCTGTGGACGGTTTGTTCGGGCTCTGGGGAGTCAGCGGGTGGGAGGCGCCCGGGACGCGATCGGGCGGGGAGGATCGGGGGCGGCGAACCGCTGGGTAGGCGGCCGGGGCTCCTTCTGGAGCAGTGGTGCATGAAATGCCACCACCCCCTCGCTTTGGGGGGCCGAGGCCTTATTGCCCAGCAGGGCCTGGCAGACGGTGCAGGAGTCTTGGTCGTGGCCGTCGTGCTCGTGGGCCAGGTGGAGCGCGAGCATCAGCCCGCTGGTCGCACCCAACCAGCAACACAAGGTTCCGATCGCAAGCCTGCGCCGCGTCATGCCGCCCTCGTAATACGAAGTACTACCAGACTAGTCTAATGAACGCGTCCGCGGCTGTCAAGCGGTCGAGGGAGGAAGCCGGGGGCTTGTGGGCGCGCTCGGGGGGGCTGCCGGAGTGTTGGCCTTGGCCGGGCGGCCGCGGGGAGGCTTGGTCGGCGTTCCGCCGCAGGGAGAAGGGTACGGGGTCGGATTACAGCCTCAGGCCGTGGGTCTTAGCCGCTTCCTGGAGGGTAGCAGCCATGATCTCGTATCCTGCGTAGTGGGGGTGCAGGCCGTCGCGGGCGAGGGTCTTGAGCAGGGCGCCGTTCGGGTCGCGCATTCTGTTCCAGTAGTCCACGTAGACGCACCCTTTGGCGGCGGTCGTCGCCTTGATCTGCTCGTTGATTTGCGGCAGCAGGCGAGCCTTGCCTGGATAGTCGCGGGTGTCCGGGTTCGTGGGCACGATCGAGCAGACGAGGGCGTTCACCCCCGCCCCGCGGGCCTTGTCCATCATCGACTCGACCGCTCTGACCACGGTATGGACGATTTCCTCGTCGCTCTTTTTCGCCTCCAGCATGCGGGCCACATCGTTGGTGCCGGCCAAGATGACGACGTTTCGCGGGCGGAGCTGAATCACATCCGCATCGAACCGCCTGTCCATGTTGACGGCGAGATCGCCGCTGATGCCGCGATTCAGGATGACGCCGCTGCTCGGCCAGAAGTACGCGGCCAGTTCCCAGAACTCGGTGATCGAATCGCCCATGAACACGGTGCCGACGGCGATGTCCTGGCGGATGATTTCCTCGTTCCAGAAATCGAAGAAGGCGCGGCGTGTATCGGCCGCCGCCCGCTGGTCGGCGGTTCCGAACCTACCCGGCTTGGTGAGTTGCTCCTTCTGCAGGGTTGTTCGCCCCGCGTGGGGGAGGGCCTGCGGGCCCGCACACCCGGCCAATGAGGTCCATGTCGCCAGAGCCAGGACGGTCGACCACCGCACGATTGTGTTTGAAGGAACGCGGGGCATGTGTTTCTCCTGAGTCAGTGATGATGTCGGCAATGTAGCTTGAGGGCCGGTGGCGAGCAAGGGCACGGCCATGAAGGGGCTTTCCCATCGTCTGCATGTTTGGTCAATCGGCCGGTTTGCCGTTCTTCGAACCGATCGAGGCTCTGGCGATATCTTCCGCGGTGCGGTAGCTCGCCTGCCGGTAGCGCTCGTGAGGTGTCACGCAGTGCACGATACTGATGCTGGTGACGGCGAGGGCTGCCAAGGTGAGCAGTCCTGCGATCAACGCGCCCACGGCGTACCGGCCGGCCACCTGGTCTGACTCAACGAACATAGCGCCGCCGAGGAGGTACACGGTCGCAATCAGCAGGACGATGGCGCCGACGCACTTGACGACCACCAGAGGAGGCATGGGGAGAAGGTGTCCGCCCTCGGGCCGGAAGATGCAGCGGGGGCAGCGGGGGCGGCCGTTGAGCCCGATCATCACCTCGCCGAATTCCCCACAGGCTGAGCATTCACCGACGCTGCGACCCTGATGAACGGCCCGTGCCGAGCGCATGAGGATCCGGTAGGCGTTTGAGATCAGGACGAACCGCCGGCGGGCATGCTCCTCCCCGCGGTGTTTATCCGGGTGCATTCTCAGAGCCAGGCGCCGGTAGGCGTGTTTCACGTCCTCGACGGCGACGGGGTCGCGCAGGCCGAGGAGGTTCATGCAGTCGCGGGCCGACATCCGTCGAGCGACGCATGACAGGCAGAGTGGTCGTCGGTCGTGATCGAGGACGACCTCGCCGACGTGGCCGCACCGCCTGCATTCGCCCAGCCGCCACCCCGGGTCGATCCGGCGAGACTGTCGCATGAGGGTTCGATAGGCGTTGGCCAAGACGATGAAGCGGCGGCGAGCCTGGTCGTCGCCTGGATGACGGTCAGGGTGCATCCGCCGGGCCAGCGTTCGATATGCCCGACGGATGTCCTCTGCCGACGCCGGCGCGGTCAGTTCCAGCAGCCTCATGCAGTCTGAGGTAGTGCGGGCGACAACCAAGGAACAAGCTCCAACTCCCCTCCCCAGCGCGCCGGAGCGGGGCAGAGGAGGTCGGAGCCTATTGTAATCTGACCGCTGGGATGGTGACAACGCCAGCCATCCGTCCGCCAACTCGCCGCAGGCAACGCGGCGCGACAACGCAACCGGCTCCCGGCCGCCCGGTCGTTCGCTCAGCTCTCCTCTTGGTATTCGTAGAAGAGTCGTGCGATCTCGGTGGCCAGAGACTCGGCCATGACTTGCTGGGCTTCCTTGACGGTCTTGCAGCGGCGGATATTGTGGGGGGAGACTTCGACCTCGACGATTTTGCCCTCGGTCGTCGTCGGCCAGAGGCGTACGTCGTCGCGTCGCTCGGCCTGAGCGTTGACGATCTTGACGGACGC
Organism: Phycisphaerae bacterium; assembly: GCA_018003015.1. NCBI lineage: Bacteria > Pseudomonadati > Planctomycetota > Phycisphaerae > Phycisphaerae bacterium. Next base: position 5,846 of record JAGNEZ010000065.1, read on the forward strand.
GCCGAAGTAGGCGGGCACTCCAGACCAATCCAGCTCGTCGGGCAGGGAATACCGGCTGATGTTCAGCCAGATCACGATATCGGCCTTGACCAGCCGGCCGACCTCGCGGGCCCCGCGCTTGTCGAAATTCGGCTCGCTCTGGCGTACCTTGGCGAGTTCCTCGTTGGTCGTCACCCGGTCCACGAGGTCCTGCTCGCGAAGCTCCTGGGCCAAGGCGTCGACGAGCAGGTCGCAGATCTGGCGCGGCTGAGCCAGGTCTCGATCGTCGTCCACCAGGATGAGCACGGGTTTCCTGGGCAGCTCGTAGCTGACCGCCTTCTTGGGGGGTTTGACCACTCCGAGCGTGTACCAGAATGCTCCCGCCTGCTGGCCCGCGCAACTGACGGCGGCCAGGAGACCGGCCACCATGGGCAGCATCAGGATGCGGAAGACCGAGCCAGGGGGGCAAGATGATGATGATCTGGGCATGCCTTGACCCTCGGTGACGTACGACGGCAGCGGGTACCCGGAGGGGGTCGCTCTGCTCGGCTTGCCTGAAGACGGGCCACGCTGCACTTCAAACACAGGACCACCCTCGCTCGGCCTAATCGAGCTGGCGCTCGTATTCGTGGAACTTCTTGCCGACTTCCGCGGTGAACATCTCATACGTCCGCTGGCGGACCTGGTCGGCCCGGACGTTGGTGAAGCCGATTTCCTTCTCTTCCGGGCAGACCACCTTCACCTCGCGGAGAGGAATACGTTCGGCCGGATCGCCCTTGGTCAGGTCGTGGACTTCCACCGAGGAGTACATTCGCCCGCGGTAGAAGTGGGCCATGCCCGGATCGCGCAGGGAGAACTGGTACAGGGAGAGGTGGATGACCACGTCCACCTGGAAATGCTTGCCCAGTTCGACCGGATCGACCTCGGGGCTGCGGCTCTTCTCGAGGTATTTTTCGACCGCCTCCGGCTCCACCGTCTCGAAGTCCTTGACGTTGGTCTTGAGATAGGCGGCCAGATGCTTAGCCAGCTCAAGGCGGATATGGGGGTAGTCCCACTTGATCTCGATCGGGGCCCAGACGTAGATGAGCGTCTTCTTGGCCGGCAGCCGGCTGAATTCGGCATCGACTTTCTCGGTTTTCTCCCCGCTGGCAATCGCGATTGCCTTGAAGACGCTGCAGCCACACACCACGGGGATGCAGAAGGACATGGCCGCCAAGCAGGACAGCCGCGGGTTGACCGAGCTTCGGTTGGGCCTAGGCATGTGCAGTGTACGTCTCCTCTTGTTGGTGTTGCCTGTCCGCGGGGCAGGCGGCAACGTTTGTCTGGCCTTGGCGGGCTTCCCCCGGCGAGTTCGGGGCGCGGGCGCCGGCCAACGGTGATCGAGCCTTGTTCCGGGGGCTAGCTACCCCCGTGGTGGGGGAAGCGGGCGTAGCCCGGGCGGCGTTATTCTAACCTTCTGGCCATCGCACCGGTAGCGAGCCATCCAGCAGGCCGAGGGCGATAGTCAGGCCCCAGGCGGCCACCAGCATCAGGGCCACCCAGTATACCAGCCGTGCGGCGTCGACTCGATACCAGTTCAGGGTCGGATATCGTCCGGTCATCATGCAGAAGGCTGCCGCCAGGCCGACGATGGCGGTTCCGATGGCCAGCAGCGCCCCTGCGACCTGGGCTCGCAGGGCGGCTCGCAGCTGTCCGTGGGTGACGCAAACGAAGGCCGTTGTCATCCCGCAGGTCGGGCAGGGCAATCCGGTGATAGCCACGAAGCCGCAGGGAGGCAAGCCCAGTTGGCGATGGGTGCCCATATGGCTATCGTCCGGTGTCAGTCGGGCGGCCACGACCAGGGCGGCCACGGCGAAGGCGGTGACACCTGCGGCGTAAACCCGTCCCCAGACGGGGGAATCCACACGGGCCGTCACGACCAAGGGCCCGAGGGGGTGCTTCGCGGGCCGAGCCATTCTGAAACTCGTCGCGGAGACATCAGGGGCATTGCGATCCACATCCATCTGTTCTTCAGCGTATCTGGGTGGGCAGGTGGGGTCAATGCCGGGACCGAGCTCAGGTGCTTGACCGGCAGTGGCCGGTGGAAGCGAGGTCACCGGCGAGAGTCTGCTGCCGTGGCAGGAACGGGACCACCCGGATATCGGCGGCTTGCCGAAGCCGAAGAGATGCTTGACGCCTCGCATGAGAACCTGACGCTCGCGGATCGCAGGGGAGGCATAGCAGGGCTCGCATGACTCATGACCCATCTGGGTTCGCCCCTACCGTCCCGATGCGCACCAAGCGCGCTGCTCTTGTGCCCAGGTTTTGAGGTTCCCGGGCAGGGTGTTGTCCTGGGTCGCCCGGTCGTACCAGGAGATGGCCGCTTCTTCGTGGCCCAGCCTGCGATTGAGCTCGCCCAGAAGGTAGCAGGCGGGGGCGTGGTTCGCGGGGCTGATCTGTTTTGACGTCACCGCCGCCTCGAAACACTCAAGGGCGGCGGTTTGGTAGCGGCGTTCCAGGTCGATCGAGTCTCGCATTCGCTTGATGGCCGTGCGCAACGATTCGGGGAAGGCTTGGTAGGTGACGAGGGCGTCGAGCATCGGCACGGCTTGGGTGTGCTCGCCATGTCGGCGAAGGATCAGGGCCAGGGCGAGTTCCACGTAAGGTTTCTGGAAGCGGTTGAACCGGCCGCTGGCGATGGCCTCGGCGACCCGGGTGGCGGTTCGCATTTCGACGTCCACCTGGTTGCCGCCCGCTGGCAGCGGCGGCCGCCAGCGTTCGATGAACTTCATGACCCGCACCAGGCGATCTTCGGGGGGCAGCAGGGAGCCCTCGTCCCGAGCGACCCAGGCTGCTCGCAGGTTCAGCCACGCCAGGGCTTCCTTGGATTGCCGGCGGTACTGGTAGCATGTGATGGCTAAGGCATATCGATCGGCGGCGTCCAGATCCCGGGGCTCGCTCTCGGGCCCAAAGCCTTTGGGCAGGGTCAAGCGCGGCTTTTTGAGGATCTTGTCGCGCACGTCGGGCGGGATAGCGGTCTTGGGATCGAAGTCGGTCGAGTAACCGCTGTAGCCGCACTTGGGGCAGGTGGCGATGCGGTAGTAGACCGGTTCCGGCCCGAGCGCGTGGGCGAACAGGTCGCGGTCGATTCCCCCCCGCGTATCGCCTTCCGGGCAGAAGAGGGCGTTGAAGACCTGTTTGCACACCGGGCAGTCCAGTTTGACCTCGGTCAAGCCGGGGCGCGGTGCGGCGATGACTGTCGTCATCAGCAAGAGCACAAGAGCGGTCATCGTCATCGTATGGCTCCGCCGGGATTATCGCACATGGAAGGTGGGAGTGTAAGTGGAGGACGGAGGATACGCGGATTGGGTCCGCGGCAAGGTTGGTGGCGATGGAGAGACCGCGGGCAGCCTGAGTGGGGCCACTGGCGTTATGGAGGGGAGGAAGCCGATCACGATGAACCAGTTGCAATCGACCGGCTTGGGGAGACGGCTTCGGTGGAGAAGGTCGCTGAAGCCGCCTCCGAGGACGCCGGTGATCGCCGCAACCCATAGACCCGATGTCCGTCCGGGCTTGGTCCGTCTGGGAGTCATGTCAGTGAACCTGCTCCCGGTTTTTCGGCGCACTAAGATGTCGCATCGACGGAATGGGACCACAGGGCCGGCCTTGCACCCAGGACTCGGAATGGCGGATCGCAGGGACAACGAGAACGACGGCTTTGACACGAACCGGGGATGCACTTAACCTCGCGCCGCCGGTGCCGGGTGGGTCGATCGCGAGTTTGTCATGAGGCCGCAGATCCGAGGGAAACCCGGGACATGATACCGACAGAAGATGCAGTTCTCAGGTCCGAAGCCGCCGGCCGGAGCTACAAGTATTACGACCTGGTCATGGCCGCCTTCGTGACGGTCCTGCTGTGCTCGAACCTGATCGGACCGGGCAAGGCCTGCATTGTGTGGGGAGTCACTTTCGGGGCGGGCAATCTGTTCTTTCCGATCAGTTACATTTTCGGCGATGTGCTGACCGAGGTTTACGGCTATTCACGGACCCGGAAGGTGATCTGGGCCGGCTTCGTCGCCCTGGCCTTTGCGGGGCTGATGGGTCTGGCCGTAGTGCGGATGCCGCCGGACCCGGCGGTTCCGTTCAACCGTCAGATCCAGCCGGCGCTGGAACTGGTGTTCGGCAACACCTGGCGGATCGTGTTGGCGTCGATGCTGGCTTACTGGGCTGGTGACTTCACCAACTCGTACGTCATGGCCAAGATGAAGTTGCTGACCAGAGGCCGATGGTTGTGGAGTCGCACGATCACCTCGACGCTGGCCGGCCAGGCGGTGGACAGCACGATATTCTACCCGCTCGCGTTCCTGGGGCTATGGGAGGCGGAGACGATCCTGAAGGTCATCGCGTTCAACTGCATCTTCAAGGTGAGCGTGGAAGCGCTGCTCACCCCGGTGACCTACGCGGTCGTGGCGTTTCTGAAGCGGGCTGAGAACGAGGACTACTACGACTGGCACACGGACTTCAACCCGTTCTCGCTGAAGAGTACCTGAGGGAGAGCGTGGCTTCCGGGTCGTGGGCTCCCATGTGGATCGTCGGGAACCGACGCCGCGGAAGAGTCTTTGCTGGTAACGTTGTTACGGCACGGGCAAATCGTGGAACTTGAAGGCGATGCCCTGAGGCTTGCCGACCAGCTCGGTTATTGTGCAGGTGATTTTCTTGATACCGACGCCTTCTGGGAGCGGGGAGAAGGTGAAGGTCTGCGACGTCGTCACAGGACCGCTGCGGGCAGGGTCTCCCCCGCTGCGGCTGGAGAAGCTGAACGAATTCGACGGGCGTCCGCCGCCCATGCCTGCGCCGCCGCTGGTCCACCCGCCGCCACGAGCCCAGCCGCCGCCGCTGCCGCCGCCGGTGGTGCCGGCCCCAAAGCCTTGGGGAGAGTATTCATTCCCTTTGCCGTCTTCAAGAACTACGCGCACCCGAGGGGCAGTGCTGCCCATGGCTTCGAAGGAATTGCCGCGTGCTCCAGCTCCCTCCAGCGAGGAGACACTCAAGGCGACCGTGACGCCGTCGTCCGAGCTGGCAACGTCGTCCAGACGAACCGCCGCGCCTTTGAGTCGGTGGGTGGGCTTCCGATCGATCTCGTCCTGCTTGAACACCGTGGTCCGCACTCGCGCGTCTGCGACGAGCAGCTTGCCGTCGAGCAGCCTGATCCTCTCAACGTTCCTATCCGCGATGTTCAGGTGGACGGCCGCACACCCGCTTCCTCGGGGGTAGTCGACGCCGGACAGTTCTAGTTTCAGGGACGACGGTGTCTCCGGCGAGTCCAGCTTGCCGCCGCGATCGTCGCTGGCCTGGACCTTGCCCACCACGGCGCAGAGAAGCTGATTTCCCTGCCCCTTGGGTCCCTCGACGCGCAGATCCACGACCAGGTTGGGGCGGTAGAAGGACCCGCCGAATCCGCCGCCACCGGTACGGGTCATGGTTCGGGTGTCAAAACCAGGCCCGGAGCGGTGATCTTCCCTGGTTTCGAGGTTCATCTCGAAGGGGAACCCGGTGTCGACCATCGCGATCTCCTTCCCTGCCACCCAGCGTACTGCATCGACGTTGATCTTGTACTTGCCGGCCGAGATGGTAGCCAGAGCATCGCGGTGGGTCTGGTCGTCAGCCGGAAGGTCCTTCTCCTGGTCGCGGACGGCCGGTTTTTTCGATGCCGCGGCTGTGGCGATCATGCCGTTCTCGGCCCTGGGGGGCTGGGCCACGAGTCGCCACGGCAAAAGTCCGACGAGGGCGACGATGAGCAGCGAAATGGAAAGGGGGTTCATCCAGCGGGAGTGATCGTGCAGTTCTCTCATGGCCTTCAGTCTCCGTTTCAGGAACTCGAATGACTCCACGACGCCAACGGTCACCAGGAGGTTCGGCGACGCTCGGTTGCGATCTGCCAGTTCGACCAGCAATGTGCCGTAGTCGGCGAGCGATGCATCCGTGTGGGCCAGCGCGCAGGCGTCGCAGGCCAGTTCCTGGTTCAACCGCAATTCGCGCAAGGCGATCCACACCAGCGGGTGGAAGAAGAAGATGCCCCAAATGGCGGTGGCCACCCAGTTCCACACCAGATCGCCGCGGCGGATGTGGGCCATCTCGTGGCGAAGGATCATTTGCAGCCGCTCCGGACCGGCGTCGCGGACGAGAGAGGCGGGCAGCACGACGCTTGTTCGAAGGGCCCCGAAGACGATTGGGCTTTCGCAAGCGTCTCCGATGAGCAACAGTGGCGGGTTGGACAGACCCAGCTCGCCGGCCAGCTTCTCGCAAAGGCTCAGGATGCTCGCGTCTTTGACGAGCAGGCATCCTTTTCGCCATCGCCGGGCGGCTCTGACCCGGGCCAGCAGAACGGTGGCGGCACCGGCCACGCCTAGTGCCCACAGTGCGACCAAGATGCCGCGGATCAGGTTGGTTTGATCGGAAGCCGGAAGAGGGGGGTAGGCGTCGGTGGCCGCATCTGAGGGGGTGGTGGTCGGATTGTCCTCGGTGGCCGGTTGCAAGGGGGGAGCTTGTGCCGCAACCGTTGGCTGGGCAGGGGGCGTAGCCTGGGCAACGGCTGGCGGTTCAACCCGTGGTTGCGGGAGCCAAGGCAGGTCGATTGTTCCCGGCGAGAGCGCGACCAGAAGGACCTTCACCAGGACGAGCCGCCACATCCAGCAGCGTGCCCAAGGGGGGATGCTGTGGACCCATCGGCACAGGCACCAGACCAGGACGATGCCGATAGCCCCCTGCCAGGACGCGCGATAGAGGGCGGTGAGCCAGTCGTGGGCCGCGACGTCGAGCTCAATGGAGGATGGGATCATTTTGTGCCCTCGTGGCGTTTGGACTCCAGATCTCGCACCAGCTTCTTCAGTTCTGCGAGTTCCTTGTCGCCGATCTTGTCGGAGCGCGAGAGGTAGGCGAGGAACGGGGACAATACGCCGTTGAGCATGTTGTCCACGAAACTCTGCACGAGCCCCTGGCTCATTTCGGCCACTGACCTCTTGGGCGAGTATCGGTAGATCCCCCCGCTCTTGCGGCGAACGAGGAAGCCCTTGGCTCGGAGCCGCTCCATGACGGTCAGGACGGTGGTGCGGGCCTGGCCGGTGCTGGCGGCCACGTGATCGGCCACCTCGCGAACGGTGATTGGGTGGCGCTCCGCGACGTAGCGGAGGATTTCCCACTCAGCTTGCCCGAGGTTGAACTGACTCATGACCGGCTCCCTGGCTGAGCCTGGGCGGCGATGGGCCGCTGCCGCGGTGGTGCGGCGATTGGGCCCGGGTCGGCCGCCGACTCCGGGGTTGGGCGGCCGTGCACGCCGGGAAAGGCGTCCAGCCTACTGATGTAGTCAACCTATAGACTATACATGTAGTCAGGCCGCGAGTCAAATCGAAGGGTGAGAATTCTCGAGGATTCTCTCAACGGGCCTGCGGGCGCGGTCGGGAGCGGGGGTCATGCGTCGTGAGCGGCGCGCCCGCTCGAGCGGGATCCGTGGCCGCAGTCCACAGTTCAACAGGCTGCGGACGGCTTCGAATTGACCCCTGTCCTGGCTGGCGATACCTTTTCTCTTCATGAACCCACATTCACACTCGACCTCGGGACGGCTGCGGATTCACGTTGGCCGATCGCTGTCAACCGTGATGACCTTGGTCATGATCTGCAATGGAATCGTGCTCTTGCCCGGGGCCCGGGGCGAGGCGCCGGCCACCGTGCGGGTGATGCGGTTCAGCGCCAAATCGCCGGCGGAAGCCAAGACGTGGCAGCAGGCCGCCAGGCAGAAGCTGTTTGCCTTGATGATGGGCGGTGGCAAGCCGCCGGCGGTGCCGCTCGATGCCAAGGTGGTACGCCGGATCGAGAAGCTGGAGGGGGGCTACGTTCTGGAGGAGATGACGCTGCAGTCCCTGCCCGACCGCCGGGCCCACGTCTGGCTGGCACGGCCCCTTCAGCCCAAGGGCAAGGTCGGGGCGGTCGTTGCGATCAACGGGCACGGTGGCAGCGGGGCCCAGGTCGTTCAGGGTTCGGGGCCCTACTGGTATGGCCGGGCGCTGATCGAGATGGGTTACGTTGTGATCGCTCCGGACGTTGGCCAGCATGAACTGCAGCATGACAACTGGGCTTTGATGGGGGAACGGACGTGGGACGCGTTGCGCTGCATTGACTACCTGGTGACGATGCCGGAGGTGGACGCGGAGCGCATTGCGGTGGCCGGGCTCTCGCTTGGCGGCGAAACGACGATGTATGTGGCCGCGTTGGACGAGCGGGTCAAGATCGCCTGCTGCAGTGGGTGGCTGACCACGGTGGCCAACATGAAGAACGGGCACTGTCCGTGCTACAACTTCCCCGGCCTCGAGGAGAACTTCGATTTCTCCGACATCTACGCCTGTGTTGCACCGCGAGTCCTGGTCTGCGAACTGGGTGAGCAGGAGCGGGCACCGGGCGGTTTTCCGGTCGCCATTGGCCGCCAGGCGTGGGAGGCGGTCTGTGCTGCCTACCGGGTGTTCGATGCCGAACCGAGTGTGACGCTCACGGTCCACTCCGGGCCGCACGTTTTCAACGGCCGGGACTTCTTTCCCAAGCTTCGGGCCGCGTTGGGAGTTGTTCGCGAGATCCCGCCGGTGGAGAAGGCGGCCGTGGCCTGGTCGCGGTTCCTGGATGCCCCGGAGCGGCTTGATGACAAGCCGTACTACTGGCTTGGCACGACCGGGTTGCGGTTGGTTTTGGATGTCAAGCCGCGGTCGGGTGATGCCCTGGAACTGAGCTGGGGCGGGAAGGGCGATTGGCGTGAAGCGGTGATTCTGGTCAATGGCAAGCGTGTTCAGGTTCAGGACGGCGGCCACTGGGGATTCCGGTGGATTCGGGTGCCCGTGCCGGTCGGGGTTCAGGGCGAGCGATACGAGATCGAGTTTGCCCGTGGGCAGCAGCGGCCGGCCTTCCTGAGTGAAGTGCGGCTCACCGCGGCCGAGGCGGACTCGAGCCGGCCGGACCTCAGGCAAACGAAACACAAGGCCAAGTTGTCGCTGACGCCTCCGAGCCCCGCGGAGCAAGCCACGGAGGCGTTTCCGGAGATGCGCCAAGTGTGGGATCGAGAACTGCCGGCGACAGCCGCCCTATCCGGCGACGAACGGCGCCGGCGGCTTGTCCGACAGGCGGACAAGAACGGCCGGCTGGCCAATGAGGCGCTCTACCGCTCCCGGCGGTATATCGACGGCTGGCTCGCCCATGCCGATCCCGCCACCGGACTCATTCCGAGGAACCTGACCCAGAGCAGATTCTGGAACGGCCGCGACTGCGGGGCGGACAACTACCCGTTCATGGTGTTGACCGCATCGATCACTGACCGACCGTTGATGGAGGGCCGGTTGCTGGACATGCTCCACAGCGAGACGCGGCTGACCTGCCGGGTGGATCGGCTGCCGGACGACTATGACTTTGCGAAGAAGGGATGGCGGCGTGAGAAACTCGATCTTGATGCTCTTGTCTTCGACGGGGCGGAGTATGTGAAGGACGGCCTGCTCTTCACCGCAGAATGGCTGGGGCCGAGCCCGTGGTCGGAACGGATGATCGGGATCATTGATGACATCTGGAAGAACGCCTTAATCGATACGCCGTTCGGCAAGATACCGACGCTCAACCTGGAAGTGTGCGGTGATCTGTTGCAGGCCAACTCGCGGTTGTACTGGTTCACCGGCGATCGCAAGTATCTCGACTGGGCCGTCCGGCTCGGCGACTACTTCCTGCTGGGCACGAATCACCCCACGCGCGATTTCAAGCAGCTTCGCCTGTTCGACCATGGCTGCGAGATCGTCAATGGCCTGACCGAGCTATACGTCGCGGTCGCTCATGCCCTTCCCGAGAAGAAGGCTGCTTACGAGAAGTCCTTGCACGAGATGTTCGACTGCATTCTCGAGAAGGGTCGCAATGACGATGGACTGCTCTACATCTGGTTCAATCCCAAGACGGGTGAGCACGGCAAGGAGCTGTGCGATACCTGGGGCTACAATTACGACGGTTTCTACACCGTGTATCTAATCGACAAGACGGAGGCCTATCGTGAGGCGGTCCGCAAGGTCCTGGTCAATCTCAAGGGCAAGTACGTGGGGGCCTGCTGGGGCGACACCAGCGCCGACGGTTTTGCCGACTCGATCGAGGGGGCCATCAGCCTTCTCAACCGCGAGCCGGTCGATTCTGCAGCCGACTGGGCGGACAGCCAGACGCGGATGATGTGGACGTTCCAGAAGCCCGACGGGGTCATCGAGGGCTGGCACGGCGACGGCAACTCCGCGCGGACTTCACTCATGTACGCGTTGTGGAAGACCCAGGGAGTCACGGTGCAGCCGTGGCGAGCGGACGTCCGATTCGGAGCGGTTCGCGATGGGGAGACGCTGTTGGTCAGCCTTGCCGCCGACAAGGGTTGGGAGGGCCGGGTCGTCTTCGATCGGCCGCGGCACAAACTGAACATGCATCTGCCGCTTGACTACCCGCGCATCAACCAGTTTCCCGAGTGGTTTACCGTGCACACGGAGGCGTCCTACCAGGTGAGTCTGGAGGAGGGGAAGTCGCAGGCGGCCAAGGGGGCCGAGTTGGCCGCGGGCATCCCCATGGCGCTCAAGCCTGGCGAGATGCGATTCATCGAAGTTCGGGCTGCCCCATAGGGCGGCGACCGACGTCCGCCCAGTCGGTTACTCACCAGCGTTCGCGCTGGCCGGCTGCGAGGTCGCCCCCTGGGCCCGGACGGTAACGGAGTACAAGGCCAGGCCCAGTTCGCGGCCGTCCTGCGAACCAGGTTGTACCTCTACAGGCCGCCACTTTTTGACCTTGAGCGTGAGGGTGACGCGATCCGGTGTGCCGATCGGGATCGTAGCCTTGACGATACCTTGGTACGGCTTGTCGGGCAGCGTTGCCAGGCGTGTCTGGCCCAGATACAGGCCATTCTGGGGATCGATGGCCTGGGGGGGCAGGTTGACGTCCAGCTCGATCTCGCTTGGCTTGCCAGGCATCACCGGCAAACGCAACTGCGTGTTGCCGGAAGTCCAGCGCATGGTGTCCTCGCCTGGGTGAGGCATGTGTTCGCGGCCATGCGCGCGGCTGATGAACGGCTGGTCGCCCACCGATCCGACATCGACGCGATAGCACGATCGGAGGGCGTCGGTAAACAGGGTCGCCTCGTCGGGTTCGTTGGCGAGGAGTTGGGTCCGTGCGCCAGCCTGGTTTGTCACGGCCAGACCGCTGGCCGCCTGGTTACCGATGATGATCGCGGATCGGACCTTCGGCCCGACGAGGACGTGGGTCTCGCCCTCGCGGAAGGTGTTGCCCTCGATGATCGCCCGCCCGGCGTCGATCTGGATAGCGGGCGAACCCGTACCGCCGACGTCCCAATCGCAATAGTGGGTTCCGATCGAGGTGAACTGGGTCTGGCGGCTGCGAGACCAGACGCAGCGGTCGATCGGCCCCCAGAATGAGGAGTTCATCAAGCTCACCTTGCTGTCACCCGACTTCTCGGCGATTTCGATGCCCACGGAGTCGTTGCTGCCCCACCGGCCGACGAGTTCGGCGTTGGTGATGAGCAAGCCGGGATACTGGCAGCCCTCGACGAGGATTGCCCGCCGGCAGGAATCGGCCCCGATGCCCAGGAAGTTGCCGTTGCAGGAGCCGGCCTTGGTGGTTGAGAACTTGTAGCCGACGCCGTAACCGAAGCAGAACGTGTTGGTCACGTACTGCCAATCGGTGCGAGCGAACTCGAAGGCGACGGCGTTGACGTTGACCCACTTCGAGTAGGGGTCGTTCGGGTTGTAGTTTGTGCCGAATGGCCAGAAGTGGACATTCTCGACCCGGCCGATGTCGTAGCAGTTGTCAACGTAGAGGCCGCGGAAATCGGGGTAGCCGTGCACGTTTCGGATGAGGAACCGTGCCGCACCGTCGAAGTGGATGGCCTCATAGGGGTTGACGATCATGCAGTCGAGGACGGCCAGGTTATCGCCGTTTCTGGCGCTGATCGCGGGGGGATAGGGTACCGGGGGGACCTCGGTGATCTTGCGTTCGGGATAGGCGATCACCAGTCCTGCGATGGTGGCGGTTCTGCCGGCCAAGGTGATGAATGGCGGGTTTTCGGGCTTAGCGCGTCCGGCGTAGGCCAGCAGAACGGAGCCCTGGTAGCGGCCCTGGGCGTCGCGGGTGTCGGCCGGTGCGGTGCGGGCGATTCCCTGGAGGGTGACCAGGCCGGGCACCTTGAGTGTGCCGTTGATGCGAAACTGCCCCGCGGGCACGTTGACGATGCCACCACCGGCGGCGGCCGTCTTGTCCATGGCCTGCTGGAACGCGGCCGTGCAGTCGGTCTTGCCGTCGCCCAACGCCCCGGTCTCGAGCACGCTGAGATCGGCGCGGGTCAAGCCAGCGCAAACCAGGATGCAGCATCCGATGCGGAAGAACGTGGCCATGAGTTGGCTCCTTGCACTTCGAGGGTCAGCAGGATGCCAAGTCGACACTGTGTCGACGCCGATCGGCAACCTGAAGATGCCTGTCCGGTCCGGGCATTGCGACGCTGCCGGGCGCCGATCACTCGAGCATCCAGAGTGCGATCGAGATCCGGTCTCGCACGAAGACGCGGTTTCCCGAGATGATCGGGAAGGCATACGTTTCCGCGTCGGCCACGGTGTACCTGGCGATCTCGGTGTACTCCTTGCCATCCGGCTTGTAGACGACCAGGACTGGCTTGGTCGGCAGGGTCAGGAGCACGGGACCCGCATCCACGATGGTCGCGAAAGGCGAGCATCGGGCCTCGAGCGTCCAGTTGGCCGCGCCGGTCCTGGAGTCCATGCAGAAGAGATGGCCGCGGTCGGACACGCCAAACAGCAAACCGTCTTTCAGGACCGGGGTGTTGTAGCAGGTCCCCAGCTTCTCGTTGCACCAGAGCTGCCTCACAGCAAAGCCATCTCGCTGCCTCTCGATGCGCGCCGCCCGGGTACCGGTGCCCTGGCCGGTGTAGAACACGGTCTGATCGTCGACGACGGGGGTAGCGGAATGCCAGTAGCCATCCTTGCGCTCGGTCCCGACGTCCCAGAGCAGCCGGCCGTCTGCCAACCCCAGGCCGATGAGTCTTTTCTCCGTCTGGACGACGACCTGTTTCGTTCCTCCGGCGGTAATCAGCACTGGGGACGAGTACGAGGGGCCTTCGCCGGACCACTTCCACTTGGGTTCGCCGCTGGCCAAATCCAGGGCTGCGACGACTCCCTTGTTTTCTCCGCCGAGGTGCACGATGCACATGCGGTCGACGATCAACGGCGACATGGCGGTGAAGAACAGGGGGACTTCCTTGGGATCGTGCTTTCGCCAAATCTCCTTGCCGGTCTGGGCATTCAGGCATGACAGCACTCCCCCGACGCCGAGGCAGACGATCTTGCCGTCCGCGACGGCCGGTGAGCTGCGTGGCCCCGGGAACGGATTGGCCGGGCCGGTTACCGGCTGGGCTGAATATCGGTAGGCCCATTTCTCCGTTCCGTCGGCGGGATTGAGGCATAGCAGCACTTCTTCGTCGCCCTGTCGAGCGAGGACGTACAGCCGGTCGCCGACCAGCGCCGGACTTGCCTCTCCCTGTCCCACCTTGACCCGCCATTTGAGGTTCAGTTGGTTTGGCCAGGTCACGGGGGGTTTGAATCCTGTGACCTTAGCGTCGCGGCCGGGCCCGCACCACTGGGGCCAGTCCTGGGCGACCAAGTGCCCGGTGGCCAGCAAAGCGAAGCTGCCCGACGCTGCGACGATGAACGATACTGGGCTTCTCACGATGCCTCCTCTTGGCAATCTGCGGGCGGTCCGCCTCGGGCGACGAGGGCGGCATCCAATGCCGGTCTCGGCCCAGGATATCCTATCTCTGCCACTTCTGACCAGCCCCCCCCACTTCGGTTCGACATCGATCCGGGGTTCCTTCGGCGTGGCACCATACCCGGGCGAACAGACCTTGGGCGTTGGACGATGCGGGCCATCGGTCCTGCGGCACGTTTTCCCCTACCCCCACTGGATAACCGTCTGCCAAGATCGTATTCTGTGGGACACGATGAAACCGGACACCTTCACCATCGCAGTGGTTCAGCACGCCTGTGCCGACGACCGGGGGACGAATATCGCCCGGGCGACGCAAGGGATTCGGGATGCTGCTTCGCAGGGAGCCCGGATCGTGTGTTTGCAGGAGCTTTTCGGCTCGACGTACTTCTGCAAGAAGGAGGACGTGGAGCGGTTTGCCCTGGCCGAGCCCGTACCCGGCCCGACGATTGAAGCCCTGCAGCCAGTCGCCCGCGGACTGGGTGTGGTGGTCGTGGTTCCTCTCTTCGAGCGGCGTGCACCGGGAGTCTACCACAACTCGGCCGCTGTCGTGGATGCGGACGGCTCGCTGATCGGCACTTACCGCAAGATGCACATTCCGGACGACCCGCTGTACTACGAGAAGTACTACTTCGCGCCGGGGGACGCGACCGGCCCGACCTGCGGCTTTCGGGTCTTCGAGACCCGCCACGCGCGGATCGGGGTGCTGATCTGCTGGGACCAGTGGTACCCTGAGGCGGCCCGGATCACCACGCTCCTTGGGGCCGAAGTGCTGTTCTATCCCACGGCCATCGGCTGGCACCCGAAGGAGAAAGCCCAGTACGGCCAGGAACAGGTTGCCGCGTGGCGAGCGATTCAGCGAAGCCACGCGATTGCCAATGGGGTATACGTTGCCGCGGCCAACCGGATCGGGCACGAGACCGAGCCGGGGACGGACGGCATCGAGTTCTTCGGCCAGTCGTTCATTTGCGGTCCCTTCGGGCAGTTTCTGGCCGAGGCTCCGAGCGACTGCCCGGCGGTCCTGACCGCCGAATGCAGCCGCTCGAAGATGGAAAGCGTTCGACGTCACTGGCCGTTCCTCCGCGACCGCCGGGTTGATGGGTACGCTCTGATCGTGGAGCGTTACCTGGGTGACCGGCCATGACGGGCGCCGGGATGAGGGGTGTCCCCCCCTGCCGCATGCCGGCCGAATGGGAATTGCACGATGCGACCTGGATTGCCTGGCCGCACCACGAGCCCGACTGGCCGGGCAAGTTGGAGCCGATCCACTGGGTGTATGCGGAGATCATCCGTGTGTTGAGCGGTTCCGAGCGGGTTGAGATTCTCTGCCACGACGAGGCGACCCGTGAGAAGGCGGCTAGCTGTCTCGAACAGAACGGCGTTGGTGCCTGCCGATACCGCCTGCACGAGCTCGCGAACGACCGGTCGTGGCTTCGCGATTCCGCTCCCACCGCGGTGCGCTCCACGGATGGTGAGGTCATCTGGATCCAATGGCGATTCAACGCCTGGGCCAAGTATGACAACTACCGGCTTGACGAAGGCGTTCCGCGGTTCATTGCCGAGGCCACCGGCCTGAAGCGGGTGGAGGCCTTGCGGCCCGACAACGGTCAGCCTTTCGTGCTGGAGGGTGGCAGCATTGATACGGACGGCGGAGGGACGCTGCTGGTGACGGAAGAGTGCTTCCTGTCGGAGCAGCAGTGCCGCAATCCGGGCCTTAGCCGCGAGGGCTACGAGGAGGCATTTGCCCGCTACTTGGGCATTCGGAAGACCCTGTGGCTCGGTCGGGGTTGCGTAGGTGACGACACGCACGGGCACATTGACGATCTGGCCCGCTTCGTCGCCCCTTCGACGGTGGTGCTGGCTTACGAAGACAAGGCGAGCGATCCGAACCACGAGATGAGTGTGGACAATCTGGGGCGGCTGAAGCGGGCGACTGACGCCGCCGGCCGATCGCTCACCGTAGTGACGATTCCGATGCCGGAGCCGGTGTTGTTTGGCGGCGAACGGCTTCCGGCGAGCTACGCCAACTTCTACATCGCCAACAGTGTGGTTCTGGTGCCGACGTTCAACGACCCGAACGACCGGACGGTTCTGGCGACTCTGGCCGGTCTGTTCCCCAACCGACGGGTGGTGGGCATCCACTGCCGGGATCTGATTCTCGGTCTGGGTACGCTTCACTGTCTCAGCCAGCAGCAACCGGCCGCCCTGGGCCATTGACCGTCGGGTCACCGGTTGATCCTCGACGCTTGAACGGCCCCGGGTGATCAAGCGAGTTTCGTGGATCTCGCGGAGTCAAAAACTGCCTGCGCCAAACGAAGCCAATTAAGTGGTCAGCGGCCAACGGTCAGGGAGGTGGGCGCTGACCTTGGCGCCTATTCCAGCAGACCCCGTGACACAGGCCAGCTGGTTGAATAGGCAGCGGCGCGACGCGGCGGCGTCAAGGGCGCGGCGTCCTCTGAAGAGAACACCACGGGTGTTCCGGTCTGATTGCCGCGGATGCCGAGAGTTGGGCCCGCGAACGGCATGGGCCCGGACAATGCGGTCGAGGGGGGCAGGCGGCAGGCCCGGTGGTCCTCGATTGCCGCATTGCCTGGTCCGATTGGGGGATCATCGGCTACCAGTTTGGACGGCGGGTACGCATGTCGTAGTGTTCGCCGGTATCCAAGAGGATGTGGGACTCGTCGTCCTCCCACGGCCAGCCGCGTCGGGTTGCATCAAACACGGCGACCTTGCCGTCGCCGATCACCTCGAATTCGTTTCCCTGGACCACGATGGCGGCCGCGTGGTCGATCCCGATCCCGAGGAGTGAGTTTTCCTTCTTCAGGATCGCGACCACGTCGGCGATTGCGCGGTTTTCGGTCGGCCAGGTGTGTACGGTCGAGGCCCGAAGGAATCCCCCGCCTTCGTTCCAGCCGTAGGCATCGCCCGCCATCCGGGATGCCAGGAATCGGGCAGCACCGCCTTCCGCTGCGATGACGCCTCCTCTGTCCAGGAGATCGAACAGCTCCTTATGGGCCAGGGTGTGGAGGAAGGCGTCGGCCAGCCGCCACTGCTCACCGGTGCAGATCCATACGCCGCGGGCGTTGCGCAGGGGTGTGACGAACCGTGTGGAGTTGGCGGCATTGCGGTCATTGGTGTGCCAGAGTGTCGCGTTCCTGGCACCCATTTTGCGGAGTGTGTCCAGTGGCTGGTTTCGTTGACCGGGGTTGTCGGCGCCGGGTGTTGGAATGACCACGATGTGGGCCTCGCGGTCGCCCAGGAGGTCAAGGAACCGCTGCATGATCGCCGGCCCCGCCTGGGCTCCGCACATCAGCAGGGTACCTTCTGGCGGCCCACACGTTTTCCAATTCGCGGCCGGGTCCTGCCATGTCTTGTCCGCGCCGTTCCACTGCCCGGCCGGATCCCAGGGGTGTTGAGTGAGCGTGCGGCGATTCTTGAGATCGTAACGATCGCCGGCAAACAGGAACTCGTAGGGTTGTCCGACGGACCAGCCGGGACGCCGGGCATCACAGAGAGCGACCTTACTGGTGCCGGAGACCTCGAACGTATCTCCGCGGAGGATGATGAAGGTGTCCTCGTCGATCCCGATGCCGAGCAGTCCGGGGGACTGGCTCACAATCCTGGCGAGACCGCCCATGCGATGGCGTCGGATGTAGTGTTGCCCGATGGCGGATTGTCGCACGAAGCCGAAGCCGACGTCGCCGCCGTTATGTCCTCCGTACAGGAAGGAGCCCTGAATGGATGCCCCGGCCGAGTTACCGGCGACGACGCCGCCGCGTTGCAGGATGCCGAACAGTTCGCGGTGGGTGAGTGTATGGAGGTAGGCGGTAGCCAGGCGGCTCTGTTGCCCGCCGGAGATCCACACTGCCCTGGCCTGGCGCAGCGGTGCGACGAAGTCGACCGAGTTTGCGGTTTTCCGATCGCGGGTGTGCAAGACCTTGACGTTTTTTGCCCCCCGCTCGCGCAAGGGAGCGACGGCGGGAGCATTCTCGCCGCAGTTGGCGTCCGGGCCGGCGGTCGGAATGACCACGATGAGGGCCTCGGGGTCGTTCACCAGGCTGATGAAGGCATCAGCGCCGCGTCCGCCGTGCGTTCCCCCGTGGATCAACAGGGTGCCGGTCGGCGGCCCGATGGTATCCCATGTCTCCGTGGGGCTCACCCACTTGGTTTGCCCGAAGGCGGAGCTTGCCAGGCACATGCACAGTGACAGGGGCCACGTTGTTGTGATCGGCCATAGCACGGGGTCACCTCCTGGGATGGGATGGTGGCGGCCAACGGCGGTCACCTGCTCCGGCCGGCAAGCCGCAAGACCCCACCCTGACCGGGAAGTATACCCGCCCGGCGAGGCCGTCTCTCGGCCGGCTCGGCAACCGTGATCACGACGTGGTCTTGAGCGGCTCCGGGACATCGACGATGTACATTTGACGGGTTGGTTCGAAGCTACCGTCGAAGCAGATCCGGGTACCGTCGCGATTCCAGCGCGGGTGCAAATCGCAGCGTGATGCACCGGTGAGCTTCGGATTAGCGTCGAAGTCGCCGAGGTCGATGCGGGCGGCATCCGCGGGCCGGTAGAGGAACAACCGCTGTCGGTGGTGCCTATCGGGGTAGGTATCCAGAAGGATCCACTTGCGGTCCGGCGAATACGAGCAGTGGCCGTCGGCGGTGAGCGTGTTCTGGCCGACGATCTCGTAGGTTCCGGTGCGATCATTGATCAGGAAGAAGTGTGCGCCCTTGTCCTGGGTGGCTGTCCAGGCCAGGATGGTCTCGTCGTCGCGCCAGTCGAAGTGTGAGACGAGGAGGCTCCTGGACATGAGTCGCACGTTGCCGCCGTCGCGGTCGGCGGTGTAGAGGCGGGTGCGAAAAGAGCCCTTGTCGAGCGGGCGCCAGCGATGCAGGAACAGGAACCGGGTACCCGAGGGATTGAACTTAAGGTGATTGAACCAGTGGTGGGTATCCTTGAACTCGGGGAGGGGCTTGTTCTGTACCGCCCAGGCGATGGACAGGAGCTGCCGATGGTTTCCGGTAGCCAAGTCGATCCAGTAGATACCCGCATCGCGGGGTGCGGGATCGTCCTTGAGCTGTTCGGGCAGAGCGACATAGCCATAGCCTGGCCGGAGTCGATTGACCCGTTCGAAATCGAGGGTGAGGGCCTGTTTCCCGTCCAGGCTGACGTCATAGACAGGTCGCGGCAAGCGGCGTGTGCTGCCGCGGTGGACGTCGCGAACGACGGACACGTAGTGGTTCCCGTCGAGGCTGTTGTAGATGATTTCGCGATCGGGTGCGTAGCCAAGCCACTGGAGCATGGTGCCCTGCTGCCAGCTCCAGGCGGTCGTGGTGTCCAAGGGCAGGAAGCGGTTTTCCTGCTTCAGATCGACGATGCCCACGGTGACCGCCTCGCCGGGCCTGGGATCGCGACCGATGAAATCGACTTCCATGGCCAGCAGGTACCGGCCGGTGGCATCCGCTGGAGGTTTATCGTAGTAGCCCATGAAGTGGTGCTGAGGCCCGCGGGTGGCGGCCCCGGCGCGGGGAAAGCCGGGACGGGTTGTCGGTCGAGAGGCGAGATTCGCGTCTGGGGAGGCAGTCTTTGAGGCTTGAGCGGCCAGTACGCCGGCCAGGCCTTTCAGAAACGTGCGTCGCTTCATGGTTTGTTCCCCGTCGGGGGCGCCGGTCCGGGGCCGGTGCCCTGATGCGGTTCTTATTGCCGGGGGATCGGACGGCCGCCGTTCCGCGGGCATGGTCCGGTGCCCGCAGCTTTCCGGCAGTCAGGCCGGCCTTGGACCGGGCGTGAACTCGGGCTGGGGGTGGTCACTACGGCCTCGGGGAACGGCAGGGGCGGCTCATCTACCTGGCGGTTGTCCACGCCGTCCCAGCAGTAGGTGCAGAGTTTGCACTTGGGCAGTCCGATGGCTGCCACGAGGTCGTCGAGCCGCTGATATTTCAGTGTCGTCAGGTTGAGTTGCTGGCGGACGCGCTCGACCATGGCGGCGTGCTTGGTGCTGCGGTGATCGGCGTACTCTTCGAGATCGGGTTCGCGTTCGCCCAGTTCCTTGATTGCCTTTCGGGCGGCGAGGTCCAACTCTGACTTTGAACGGGAGAAGTTCAGGAACTTGCAGGCGTAGACCAGTGGTGGGCAAGCTGGTCGCATATGGACTTCCTGGGCCCCGTAGTCGAAAAGTGAGCGGATTGTCTCGCGGAGTTGGGTCCCGCGCACGATCGAGTCCTCGCAGAAGAGGATGCGTTTTCCCTGGATGAGTACCTGGATGGGGATGAGTTTCATACCGGCGACGAGGTCGCGGGTTTCCTGATCTTGAGGCATGAAGCTGCGCGGCCAGGTCGGCGTGTACTTCACGAAGGGGCGTTGATGGGGTACGCGGGCCTGGTTGGAGTAGCCGATGGCGTGGCCGGTGCCGGAGTCGGGGATGCCGGCCACGAGGTCGACCTGGACATCATCGCTACGAGCCAAGGCCGCGCCGCAGCGATAGCGAGCGGCCTCGACGTTGATTCCCTCGTAGCTTGACGCGGGGTATCCGTAGTACACCCACAGGAAGGAGCAGATTTGCATCCGGTCGACCGGTGGTTTCTTTTGCTCGGTGCCCTCCTCGGTTACCAGGACGATTTCGCCGGGCCCGAGGTAGCGGTCCACCTCGTAGCCGAGGTTGGGCAGGGCGCAGGTTTCGAGGGTAACGGCGTGGGCTCCCGGCTTGCGGCCGATGACCAAGGGGGTGCGGCCGTATCGATCGCGGGCGGCGTAGATACCTTCTTCGGTGAGCAGGAGCAAGGAGCAGGAGCCGTCCACGCACTGCTGCACGTTGTGTATGCCCTCGATGAAGGAGGATTCCTGGTTGATGAGGGTGGCGACCAACTCGGTGGGGTTGATACCGCCGCCGCCCATTTCGGAGAAGTGGGTTCGTCGCTTGCTGAAGGCCCGGCGGGCGAGTTCATCGGCGTTGCGAACCAGGCCGACGGTCACGATCGCGTAGGTTCCCAAGTGGCTGCCGATGATAAGGGGTTGATCCTCGTAGTCGCTGATGACGCCGATGCCGCGTCGGCCCCTCATTCGGCGGACGTCGTCCTCGAACTTGGACCGGAACTGGGCGTTGGTGATGTCATGGATGTAGCGGGTGTAGCCGGTGCCGTCGACGACGGCCAGCCCGCCGCGTTTGGTTCCCAGGTGAGAATGGTAATCTGTCCCATAGAAGAGGTCGTGTACGCAGTCTTCCCGGGAAGCCGTTGCGAATAGTCCGCCCATGACCCTCGCCTCCTGCTCCAGCACCTGGGCAATTGGGTATCTGCGCCGTCAAGCGTCCACCGAACGGGCCGTCAGCAGCCGGGAGCACCCGGCATCACGGCTGTTCGCCGGCGATGGCAGGCAGGCTATCGCCTGAGCTGGTGGCGTGCAAACCCGGGGGCCGTGCCGGTCCCGAGGCGGCTGTGAGTTTCGGGTACCGACCAGGTCGTTCAGCCTGTCCGGGGGCGTTCAACGGGGTGGGGCGCGGCCCGGCGGTGGGCCGCGCAGCCGGCGGCGCCCGGGCTGGTGGCTGATCGGCGAAGCTTTCCGGTTGCATGGCGCAATGTGAGGGGTGGAGAGACCGGCAGTTGACGAGGGCCGGGGGGTCTCCCCGGGCTCGCGGCTGGTCACCTGGTCTTGAACTCGATCTGGGCGGTCTCGCTTTTGTTGGCTCTCACCGTCAGTACGAGCTTGTACTTCTTGCCGGGATCGAGTCGGACTCCCTCGACGGTCTTGCCTTGCAGGTTGATGACGTTGAGTTTTTCGGATGCTGGTTCGGGTCACATTGAGAACCATCACGTGCCCCAGGCGAGCTTCGTGCCGGTGGCCGCCATGGCCAGGAGGGCCAGGACGATGGACTCCCCGGCGATGAAGCCAGCGGCGATGGGATAGGCGAAGATATCGGCCGTTGGGTGGTGGATTCTTTTCCACAGCCACGCCAGGACGGCGCCGAGGGCAAACGACAAGCTGGTTTGGAAGGGTACGACCCAAGCGAGGCCGAGGCCCATAGCGGAGGGCAGGTACGGAGCGGCCTTGGGGAACAGGATGCCGAGAATGGGGAGGGCGATGCCGACCAGGGCGCCGATCACCACGGCGTATCGGGCGGTGACCGGGATGGTGTCCAGGCCTCGGGTGAGGGCGACGGCCACGGCGCGCCAGATCTCTGTTGATGGCAGAGGAAAGGCCTGCAGGGCATTGAGGTCCGGGACCATGAGGTACCAGGCGGGGACGATGGCGAGGGTGCCGAAGAAGATGCCGAGAAACTGGGCGGTGAACTGTTTGCGTGGGTTTGCCCCGAGGAGGTAGCCGGACTTGAGATCGGTGAGCAGGTCGGCGGCCGCCGCACCGCTGGCCGAGGTTGAGCCGGCGGACATGAGGTTGACCACGCGGTCGCCTTGGGCGAGCACGGCATAGATGAGTTGGGTGACCTTGCCGAGGGCGCCGGTGGGGGTGAAATCGGTCTCGCCGGTGGCCCGGCCGGCGACCAGGGCGACGACGAACGACATGGCCACGGCGATCGCGCCGAGCCACCAAGCCATCTGAAAGGCCAGGGCGTTGACGACGATGAGGCCGATACCGGTAGGAATCACGCCCAGGATGACCCAGCGGAACGGGACCTCGATGGCGGCCATCGTGGCCGCATCCGAGTTCCCGTTCGGCTTGCGGAACACGTTGAACGATCGGGCGAGTGTGCGCCACTGGAGGGTGAAGGAGACCAAGCTGGAGAAGAGCATGACGGAGGTGCCGGTCCAGAGGGACCATTTGAGCGGCAGGACCAGGGTGCTGCCTGGGACGCTCGATCCGGGGAGGGGGTCTTCGTGGCCGGCGACGAAGACCGGCCAGTTATGGCCCAGTGAGTGCGGGATGACGACGTAATAGAGCAGGACCGAGGATGCGAGCATGGAGAGTGTGACGCGCAGTCCCATGAACGATCCTGCCCCGATCATGAGGACACTTGGTTCGAAGCCCAGCCCTTTGAGGGTCAGCGACCGGCCGGCGAGCGGATTGAGCCAGCCGGTGAACTTGACCAGGTCGGTCACATGGAATGTAGCCTGGAAGATCTTGTCGACGAGGGTGATCGTCCCCTGCTCGAATTTGAAGAAGCCGACGAAGGCTGCGAGGATCAGGCTGGCGATCAGGGCGATGGCCTTTCGCACGGCCTCCCTGCCGTGGGCGTGGAGGCTACGGAGTGTTTCCGCGGTTGCCATACCGCTGGGGAAGGTGAGCTGTTCGACGTTGATGAACTGGCGTTTCATCGGGACGGCTACGAACACGCCCAAGGCGGCGGTGAAGAACACGAATGGGGTGACGTAGTACCAGGGGGTATGGACACCGGTGAGGAGCATGAGGGCTCCGAAGGCCAGGCCGAGGGTATGTCCGGTGGAGGCTCCGGCGGCGGTTGCGGTGGACTGCATGCAGTTGTTTTCGAGGATGCTCATGGGGGAGAGCCGGTTGCGGGAGAGGCTTCGAATCGCATTCCATATCACGTAGGACAGCACGCAGGAGGCGATGGCCACGCCGAACGAGAAGCCGAGCTTAAGGATGGTGTACAGGTTGGAGATGGACATGAACATGCCGAGGATTCCGCCCATGAGCACGGCCCGGACGGTGAGTTGGGGGATGCGGTCGCCCTGGTAGACGTACCTGAGCCAGTGGCGGTCCTTCTCTTCCTGGGCAGCGTCGGGCGGCAGCGGCGGGACGGGTTCTGCCGGGGTGGCGGGGAGCGGCCGCAGGGAGTCGTTGACGGGTTCGGCCGCACCGTTACCCTGGGCCGTAGGGCGGGGCCGGTCGGTTGAGTGGTCGGGCGTGGCCCGAAGCGTGTGTCCCGCAGGCACCGGCACGGGACTTTCACGCTTTTCACTGGCATCAAAAGGCATAAGCCTGGTCTCACACAGGCGATCTGCCGGCGGGTCGCCCTCGGTCCAGGCATGGAACCGGCCGGACGCCGGTATTCTACGGCAGATCGGATTAAGGGGAAGGGACGTCTGGGCCAGGGTTATGCGTGGCGAAGTCGGGTGAAGGAACCGGGCACGAGGATCTCTGTTGGCCGCGTTGGTGGCCGGAGGAGGGGAGCCTCATCATCGTTCGTTATCGACCGCCTCGAAGATCGAGAGGATCCGGCCGAATGCGTCGCCGAGGACCTTGGGATCGTCGAGATTGAGGACGAGGGCGCCGTCCTTATTCACCACTCGGCGAGCGTGTCCATCGGCGGCCAGTACGCCGCATGATTGCTGGGAATGGTGAGTACGGGGACGGATGCCGAAGGTAGCGAATCCGCTGGAGGCGAGGAGTTGTGTATCCATGACCAGGGCGCGGATGCGGCTGCCGTTGCGATTGAGGCCGAGATTAGCGAGGCGGACGTGTTCCGGCGGATCGAGGGTGCCGACCGGGTCGAAGAGCCGGGTCACCGAATCATGGCGATAGAAGTAGCAGCCTTGAGCCTGCCCGAAGCCGACCTTGGCGAGTTCGTCGGTTGCCTCGACGGCCTGGTCGGCGCCGGGGCAGAACAGGACGCGCGGCTGGGACGCGAGATGTTGCCGCAGGAGCAGTCCGATTCCGACCGGTTTTCCGTTACTGAGTGAGATGAGGCTGGTCGGGGCGCCGGTTGACGGATAGAACTCGGTCGCGGTCATCACCCGCCGGGCTTTGGGGCCGTAGGGGATTGAGCCGCCCTGCTCGCCGGCGTACATCTGGATGGCGAGCCCGATCTGGTGGAGGTTGGAGAGGCAGGATGCGAAGGTGGCGCTCTGGCGCACTCTGCCGAGCGACGGCAGAAGCACGGCGATGAGGATCAGGATGACTCCCACAACGACGAGCAGTTCGACGAGGGTGAAGCCCGTTGTCGGGGCGCGGCGGACCGGAAGGCGCGGCGCGGAGGTTTTTGGGATCGCGGTCTGATCGGAGGTGAGGCCGGAGCCGGGCAGAATGGGTGCTTTTCCCGTCGCGGACCTCGGTCCGCGTTGGGACTTTCGGAGGCTGTCCCGATCACTGAATGAGGCCTGTCCTCGCAATGTCACCTCGTCCGCGCAGGTCATTTCTTGCGGCGGCGGGTCGCAACGCCAAGGGTCGCCGCAGCGAACAGGATAGCGGCGGCGGGCTCGGGTACCGCGCTGGTCAGGCGTACATTGTCGAAGACCCAGAATCCGCCCGTGTTGGCGAAGGTAGCCGCCGAGTAGAGCTGGATGCCGATGCTCTTGCCCGCCCAGGCATCGGAGGCGCGGACGACCGGCAGATCAAGCTGGTAGTCGGTCAAGTGGGTCTGATCGGCCGTGGCGTTGGTGTTGGGGGCGAGTGTCGAGCCGATGGTGACGCGAGCGCCGGTGTCGTCGACGTAGTAGAGGCCGATTGCCATAGGAACGTCCAGCTGCATGCCGTATCCGCCGCCCTGGATGGCGACGATGAGCTGATAGGATTGACCCGCCTCGAAGGTATCGGTGAGTTCCTGAAAAAGCTCATAGCCGGGGGGTGAGAACATGAAGCCGACCTGATTGCCGTCGACGTTGTCGATCGGGGTGTTGTAGGTGGGGTCGACATTGACGAAGATGCCGCCCGCGTCGCGCCACTGGTCGGAGGAGTAGCCTGCCCCGGCCCACCAGGCGGGCACCGGGGCCTTCTGCCAGACCTCAATCGTCGATCCGGCATAGGGTGGCGCCACTGCGAGCTGAGGCAACTCGAAAGAGCCGTTCGGGACGAGAATGACGCCGGCGGGCGCCATGTTCGCGACCCAAGCCCACGTGACCAGCCCAACGACGCCGATCTTTCCCATACCTGCCATCTTCGTCACTCCTCTCCTGATTGCCTGAGTAGAGCGCGTGCGGCCGGTTATTATTCTCTACGAAGCCGCACTCCTGGAACGACATTACGCGGGGCCATCATGCATGAGTTTGGCTGGCTTGTCCAGTGTTTCCTGCAGGCGGCCGAACTGAATTTCCGGGTGTGGGGCGGGGTGGACCGGTGGTGGCGGAAAGCGCGCGGTTGACAGACGGATCCAGCCTGGCCAAAGTTTAGGTTTTGGCCCTATGCAGGGTGGAGGTGTCTTGATGATGCGACGAATGCGGAATGCGTGGTGGTATGCGGGTGTTGTGGCGATGGTGGGTGTGGCGGCGGGGTATGTATCGCCGGTTCCGGCGATGGCCGACACGATGGAGCAATTGGCCGCCCCGAAGGAAGGGCGGAGCATGCGGGCGACATCCACGGCTCGTCTGAAAGGCAAGCCCGACGAGTGCGACCCCAACAGCAACAGTGACAACCGCACGATCAAGCCCGGGCAGACGCACGTGCTGATGGACGAGAAAGGACCGGGTGCCATAACCCATATCTGGGTGACCTTCCTCGGCCCTGAGCCGCAGAACTGGGCCCCCCAGGGTGCCGCCAACCACCAGGAGATGCTTCTGCGGATCTTCTACGATGGCGACGAGCGGCCGGGTGTCGAGGCCCCGGTGGGCGATTTCTTCGCCAACTGCTTTGGCGAACGCCGGTCGGTGGTCAGTATCCCGGTGATTGTCGAGGATGCCGACTCGTACAACTGCTTCTGGCGGATGCCCTTCCGGAAGTCCTGCCGGGTTGAGATCACCAACCAGAGCGAGGACAAGAACATCGCTCTGCTGTACTACAACATTGACTGGGTCAAGCTGGACAGGCTGTCTGAGGACACCCCCTACTTTTACGCCCAGTACAAGCAGGAGTATCCGGTGGAGCAGGGCAA